>JBIPOH010000182.1:0-6421 GCA_044379435.1 Novosphingobium sp. | reverse complement strand
GACGGCGAGATCACCGTAGCAAGGTCTTGCCAGGTAGAAAACGGATCATCTGCCCCTGTTTCCTGGGGCTGAAACCGGAGTTTCTGCCATGCTCAGTGAAAAGGCGCGGAGGGGCGCCCGGCTGCTTATCGGCACACTGCTTGCGATTATCGCGCTGGCTTCAGCGGTGGTCTATGCAATCAGGGCCGATGGTCCGATGACTCGGCAGAGCGCGCTGCAGGCCGAGATCCTCGCCGATGTGCTGCCACCGCCCGCCTTTGTGGTCGAGCCTTATCTCAATGCTTCGCTTATCGTGCACGATCCTGATCGTGCGGGTCCCTATCTAAGCGATCTCAAGGACGAACGCGCCGAATTCGAGGCGCGCAAGACCTATTGGAAAACCGCGCCCGTACCCGCGCAGCTGCGCCAGCCGCTGAATGATACGATCGCGGCGGCAGACAAGTTCTGGCAGGTTATGGACGGTAAGTTCCTGCCTGCCGTGGCGGCCGGAAACCAGCTGGCCATGGAAGAAGCCTTCACCATGGACATTGCGCCAATCTACCGGGTGCAGCGTGAGCAGGTGCGCAGCATCGTTGCACTCAGCCGTTCCGTCAGTGCCGAAACCGAGCGTAGCAATGCCAGCTTTACTGCATTGGCGCTCGCCGCGCTGGCTGCATTGGCGCTGACCATGCTGGGCCTGATCCTGTGGAGCGCCCGGGCAGCGCAGCGTCTGGTTGTGGCACCTCTGGTCGAAACAGCCGGTACCATGCAGCGCATGGCTGATGGCGATACCGAAGTGGCTGTCGAAGGCACCGCGCGGCCCGATGAGATCGGGCAGGTGGCCCGTGCGATGGAAGTGTTCCGCGCTGCCGAGCAAGGCCGCCGTCAGGCATCTGCCGAACAGGCGGCGGTGGTCGAGGCGCTGTCGGCGGGCCTCGCCCGGCTGGCGGGCAAGGATCTGGAACACCAGCTCGATGAAGCTTTCCCTCCGGCCTACGAAACACTGCGCAAGAATTATAACGCGGCGGTGGCCTCGCTTGCCGAAGCGCTGCGCATTGTCCGCATTGGCACCGCCAGCGTGCAGGGCAGCATTTCCGAGATCGGTGCGGCTTCGCACGATCTGGCGCTACGCAACGAAGCGCAGGCCGCACGAATCGCCGAAACGGCGCGCGCAATGGATGCGGTGACGGGCATCGTGCAGGAAACCGCAACCGGCGCGCAGGCCGTCAGCCAGACGATTACGCTTGCAGATCGCGAGGCGGGGGAAGGCGGCGAAGTTGTGCGCCAAGCGATCGATGCGATGGCGGCAATAGAAACGTCAGCGCAGGAAATCGGCCAGATCATCAGCGTCATCGACGGAATCGCCTTCCAGACCAATCTCCTCGCGCTCAATGCCGGGGTGGAAGCAGCGCGGGCGGGTGAGGCCGGGAAGGGCTTTGCGGTCGTCGCCACCGAAGTGCGGGCACTGGCCCAACGCAGCGCCGATGCCGCGCAGAGCATCAAGGCGCTGATCACCACCAGCGGCGAGCAAGTGGGGACCGGCGTGGAACTGGTGCGCGAGAGCGGCACCAGACTCGAAGCCATTGTCCGCCGGATCGGCGAGATCAGTGCGCTGACGGGGAGCATCGCCGGTTCGGCCACGCGCCAGGCGGCCAGCCTTAAACAGATCAATTCCGCGATGGGCGAGATGGACCGCATGACTCAGCAGAACGCAGCGATGGTGGAACAATCCTCCGCCGCGACGCGCAGCCTGGCGGCGGAGGCCGTACGCCTCAACGAACTGGTCGCGACTTTCCGCACCCGCAACATTTCCAAACGCCCGGCGGCGGTGCTTGCCCCTGATAACATGCGCCGCAAGTCGGCGGTCGATGCGCCGCTGGAACCGCTGCCGTTCGCTCTCGCGAGCTGAACGGGCGGCCATTCCATCAGGCGTTGGCGCAGGCCATCTGTTCCAGCGCGGCGAAGGTATCGAGTACGCCGGTGTCTGCAAACGGAGCGATCTGGGCGAGGATGACGCCGGCCAGATCGCGGTCGGTGTCGATCCAGTAGTAGCAATTGAAGATGCCAGCCCAGTGCAGGCTGCCAGGCGAGCGACCCGCCGGGCCAGTTTCGGTGTTGACGAGGTAGCCGCCCAGCGTCCAGCCGCCGCGCTGGCCCGGCAGCGGATTGAAGGCCGTGGCGAAGCTTGGGATCGCGGTGGTCATTTCGCCAGCGGAAAGCTGCGGAGGCAGCGCATCCTCGCGCGCGAGCCTTGCCGATTCGGGGGAAAGCACGCGCACGCCGTCCAGTTCGCCGCCGCGCAGGATCATGCGCAGGAACCGGGCATAATCGCCTGCGGTAGAGGAAAGCCCGCCTCCACCATTGTGGTATTCGCCGCCGCCCAGCACCATGGCCTGCGTCCTGAAGCCGCCATCGGCCTCACGCACATGGACTTGCGGCTCGCTGGCATCCCAAGCGGGGCGGAAGGCAGTCTGGGTCATTCCCAGCGGACCGGTGATCTCGCGCGCGAACCAATCGCCCAGGCTCATGCCCGTGACGGCTTCGACGGCAAGGCCCGCCCAGTCGATGCCGGTGCCGTACTGCCAGTTCGTACCCGGATCGAACATCAGCGGCAGATCGAGGCTGGCGCGCTTGCCTGCGGCCATCTTGCCCGTGGCCATCGCATGGCGCAGCAGATCGGCGTTCATGAAGGTATAGGCGCAGCCCGAGGTGTGCAGCAGCAGGTGGCGCATGGTAACAGCGGTGCGCGCCGGACGCAGGATCGGCGCGCCGTCTGCATCAAACCCATCCAGCACTTGCGGCGCGGCCAGTTCGGGCAGCAGCGCCCCGATGGGCGCATCGAGATCGAGCAGGCCGCGCTCGACCAACTGGAGCACCGCCGTGCTGGTCAGCGCCTTGGTCATCGAGGCGATCTGGAACAGCGAATCCTCGCGCATCGGCATGCCGTTCACGGCATCGGCCATGCCGAACGCCTTGGCATAGCGCGTTTCCTTGCTGTCCGTGATCAGCGCAACTGCACCCGGCAGGTTTGCCGCAGCCACCGCTGCCTCGAATTCGGCAATGCCCTTCATCATCCCAATCCTTCTGTCTTCTCGACCCTCTGGCGGGGCCTGATACCAAATTGCGCGCCGGATCAGCGGGCCTTGCGGTGCTCGCCCTTGACCCAGCGGACCGTGCCCGAGCTGGCGCGCATTACCACGCTTTCCGTGGTCATCACGCCGCTCTTGTTGGTCTTCACCCCTGCCAGCAGCGAACCATCGGTCACGCCAGTCGCGGCGAAGATGCAATCGCCCTTCGCCAGTTCCTTGAGGTCGTAGACCTTGTTCAGATCGGTAATGCCCCACTTGCGTGCGCGGCTCTTCTCGTCCTCGTTACGGAACAGCAGGCGGCCCTTGAACTGCCCGCCGACGCAGCGCAGCGCCGCGGCCGCCAGCACGCCTTCGGGTGCGCCGCCGGTGCCCATGTAGAGGTCGATGCCGGTATCCTCGTTGGTGACCGCGATCACGCCTGCCACATCGCCATCGGGAATCAGGCTGATGCCGCAGCCCAGTCCGCGCAGTTCGGCGATGAGATCAGAATGGCGAGGGCGGTCCAGTACGCAGACGATGATGTCTTCGGGGCGCACGCCTTTGGCCTCGGCCACGGCCTTGACGTTCTCGGACGGGGTGCGGTTCAGGTCGATGATGCCCTCGGGGTAGCCGGGGCCGACCGCGAGCTTATCCATGTAGACGTCGGGCGCATTGAGCAGGCCGCCTTCTTCGGCGACGGCCAGCACGGCAAGCGCGTTGGGTCCGGCCTTGGCGGTGATCGTGGTGCCCTCCAACGGATCGAGCGCGATATCGATCTTCGGGCCCTTGCCCGGCGCAGCGCCGACCTTTTCGCCGATGTAGAGCATCGGCGCTTCGTCGCGCTCGCCCTCACCGATCACCACGGTGCCGTCCATGTAGAGTTCGTTGAACGCGGCGCGCATGGCTTCGACGGCGGCGGCATCGGCCGCCTTTTCGTCGCCCCGGCCGATCAGGCGCGATGCGCCGATGGCGGCGGCTTCGGTCACACGGACCATCTCGAGCACAAGGACGCGATCAAGTACCTGCGAGGGGGCGGGTGCGGGGCGTGCGTCGGTCACGTTGACTCCTTGGGCTTAATGGCTGCAGTACCATTGCCCTAGACGGGAGGATGCAGGGTTGTCGAGGCGCGGAATTTCATACGGACGCGCGTTCTGCGCATTCCTATGCGCAAATCTGGTTTTCCTGGCGGCAGGCACGGTCCACGCGCAGGCGTCTGGCGCGCCGGGCGCAGGTGGCAGCGCTGCGTCGGCGGCCGAATCGGACGAGGCCGCTACCAACGCGGCAATTGCCCAGCGCCTGCTCACCGCCGGCCAGCCCAAGCGCTGCGAAACGGCAGGGCCGGACGGGGGTATCGTGGTCTGCGGCGGCCGCGCGGCCAGCGAGCAGGAGCGGCTGCCCCTGCGCGACGAGCTCGAATCGGCGCGCTCGACCAAAGACGGGATGGTCCGCGCGCCGAACGTGAGCGGGCTGCGCGATTGCAGCCGCGGCTGCATCGGTATCGGCGGCGTGCCCCCGCCGATGTACTTCTTTGATATCACCAAGCTTCCGGAAGCTCCGGCCGATTCGGATGCGGACCGAATCGCGCGTGGGGAAATCAGGGCACCTTGAGAAGGTCCGGTGCTCTTGCTCAGTCTTCCTGGATCAGGCGCAGGAGGCTGCCGTCGGGATCGATCAGCGCACCGACGAGCCCGCCCCATGCCTCGCGCTTTGGAGGGTGCAAGCGCGGCCAGCCGATGGTCGCCTCGGGAATGCCGGCGGCCAGCAGCACCGCGTAGAAGCCCTGCACATCATCGAGCCTGAGGCAGCTACCGAACGCACTGGCGGCCGGATCAAGGCCCGGATGCGCAAAGAATTCGAGGATCAGGTCGCCACGCTCGAGGATCATCCAGCCTGCATCGCGCCATGATTCGGTAAAGCCTAGCGCCGCATAGAATTGCGCTGTCCGTTCGAAATCGCGCGAAGGCAGGTTCGGCGTGGCCCTATCAGCCATGGCGCTCAATCTTCCAGAATATGCATGACCAGCGGCGCTGCGGCGAGGCTTGGTGAGCCTTCTAGCAGGCGCAGTGCCTCCGCGATGGCGCTTTCGGGGCCTTCGTGGGTGACCATCGCGACCAGCACGGCCTCGGTGCTGCCGATGGCAGCGCGGCCTTTCTGGATCAGGCTTTCTATGGAAACCCCGGCGTCGCGCATTGCGGCGGTAATTTCGGCCAGCACGCCGGGGCGGTCGGCCACGGTGAAGCGCAGATAGGCCTTGCCGCAGCGGTGGCCGGCGTCCGCAGGAGCCGCGCTTTCGAGCTCGGCGGCGGGAATCGAGAACGGCGCGCCAATATCGCCGCGCGCGATGTCTATCAGGTCTGCCACTACGGCGCTGGCGGTCGGACCATCACCTGCGCCCGCGCCCTGAAACAGCAGACGGCCCACGAAGTTGCC
Organism: Novosphingobium sp.; assembly: GCA_044379435.1. Taxonomy (GTDB): domain Bacteria; phylum Pseudomonadota; class Alphaproteobacteria; order Sphingomonadales; family Sphingomonadaceae; genus Novosphingobium. Next base: position 944 of record JBIPOH010000182.1, on the reverse strand, counting down.
TTCGGCCACCACGGCATTGGTCGCGCCGTCGACATGGGCCAGCGGATGATCGCGGTGGACAAGCATGGGGTGGACGCGCTGGAACAGGCGGCGCTGGCCTGCAGCGTCCACTTCGGTTTCGGCCATGCCGATCAGGCGGATATAGTAGCCCAGCGCATCGGCCTGCGCGATATCGGCGGCGATTACCCGGCGGATGCCCGTGGCGGTGACGGGCTTGAAATCGATCGCCGTGCCGAACGCGATGCTGGAGAGAATCGCCAGCTTGTGGGCCGCATCGATGCCATCGATGTCGAACGTCGGGTCGCTTTCGGCATAACCCTTGGCCTGCGCCTCGGAAAGGACGTCGGCAAAATCGCGCCCTGTGTCTTCCATCGTGGAGAGGATGTAGTTGCAGGTGCCGTTGAGGATTCCGTAGACCCGGTCGATGTAGTTGGCTGCCGCGCCCTCTTTCAGGGCCTTGATCACCGGGATGCCGCCCGCAACCGCCGCTTCGAACTTGAAGGCAACCTTGGCGGCCTCGGCTTTGGCCGCAAGCTCCAGCCCGTGATGCGCGACCATCGCCTTGTTGGCCGTGACGAGGGCCTTGCCCGCTTCGAACGTGGTGCGGGCCAGGGCCAGCGCCGGACCATCCGCTCCGCCAACCAGTTCGACCACGACATCGACATCTGGCCGCTCGCCCAGAATCACCATGTCGTCTTCCCAGGCATAGCCGGAAAGATCGACGCCGCGATCCTTGCTGCGGTTGCGCGCGCTGATGGCGCTGATCGTGATCGGGCGGCCCGCGCGGCGCGCGATGAGGGCGGCATTAGCCTCAAGCAGCCGGACAACGCCCCCGCCCACAGTGCCAAGGCCGGCGAGCGCGATGCGCAAAGGTTCGCTCATGATAGTCCTCACTAAATCTTATCCGGCGCCTTAGGGGAGCCGATGATCGGTCGCAACCGGGG
>JBIPOH010000222.1:0-5644 GCA_044379435.1 Novosphingobium sp. | reverse complement strand
CGCCGGAGGCGTAGAGAGCGCCCGCCGGAGGCTGGACTTGCCGCCTTGCCCCTCCGACCCGCCTGCGGCGGGCCACCTCCCCATTTGTCCCTTCGGCAAGCTCAGGGAAAAATGGAGAGGGAAGAAGGGGCTGGGGCTAGTTGAGCGCTGCTTGCCCCTCCAAAGCCTGCCACGTTTGCTGGCCGACGACGCCATCGCCATGCAGCCCGGCGGCTTGCTGGGCGGCGAGGACGGCGGCTTTGGTAGCTGGGCCGAAGAGGCCGTCGGGGGTGAGGCCGAGGGCGGTTTGCAGGGCCTTTACGTCGGCGCCGCGGCTGCCCTGGCGCAGGAGGGGGCGGGGGTTTTCGGTGCGGGCACTGCCGTGATCATGGAAGGCGAAGGCGGCGGCGAGCTTTTGGGTGTAGCGATTGCGGGCGTGGGCCGGGCCGTTGTAGCCCCGGGCGAAAGCGGCCCAATCGCGGCGGGCGAGCGCGGCATCGAGGCGCTTGGCCTTGAGGAAGGCGATGAAGGCATCGAGCTGCGCGCCCTCACCCGAGACCATGGCGGCGACGAAGCTTTCGGCATCGGGGTATCCGGCGGGGGCATGGTTGAAGCCCATGATCTGGAACGCGCCCCAGCTGGCCGATTGGAGCGCGGCGGCGCGATCGAGCGCGATGGCGCGGGCTAGGCGGGGGTATTCCGCCGCGCCGCCGCGATAGCCGCCGGGGCTGCGGCTGGCGATCTGCGGGTGGGCGGCATCGAAGCGGCGGCGGGTAAGGCGGCTGAACACGTGGCGTTCGAACAGGATGCGCGGGCGCCCATCGGGCAGGAAGCCGCCATGGCTTTCGACATCGCAGACCGCGCGCACGGCGGCGACGGCGCAGCCGATGGCGCGGGCGGCACGTTCGAAATCGGCGGCGGTGAGCGGAGCGGGGTTGCCGGTGAATTCGCGCATGGGGTGTTCTCCTTGCGTGAGAACATAGAGCGAACATCGCCAAATGTATCCAACATGCCGCCGATGTGGAACGGGTTTGCGGGCGGGAGGTTTTTCAGGCCGTGTGCGGGGGCGCACAGCGGCGGGGGGCGCGGGGCGATAATCCACCGGTATGTCGAGAGAATACGAGACGAGCCTGTGGCAGAAGATGTATGGCAGGATCATGCACGCGGACAACTACGCCACTATTCCGGCAGATGTTGCGGCAGATGTTCCGATTGGGGAAGCGCACCGGCGCCCTCCGGCTGACCGGCTGTTTTGCCGGGGCGATGGCCTGCATGCCGCGCGGCAGGATATGGCCGCGGGCGAGAAGGCCCACTTTGCCGAGCACTTTGCCCGCGATTTCGCCGCAGCGCTGAGCGAGGCGCGGCGCGAGCGGCTTCCCGCCTGAAGCGCCGGGCCAGCTAGTACGACAGCGCGCGGGCGCCGGTGGGGCCGATCCACTGGGCGCCCACACCCCAGACGTGTTCGATCACATCAGCTGCGAGGGCTTCGTGCGGGGGGCCATCGGCGGCGATGCGGCCCTGATGCAGCACGATGACCCGGTCTGCGTGGTTCATCGCGTGGGCGAGGCTGTGGACGACGAGCGCGACGCCCGTGCCGCTATCGGCAAGCGCGCGGAAATGGGCCAGCAGCGCGGCGGCGTGGGCCAGATCGAGGCTGGCGAGTGGTTCGTCCGCCAGAATCCAGCGCGGGTTTCCGGCCAGGACGCGGGCGAGGAGGACGCGGGCGCGTTCGCCGCCGGACAGCGTGTGGATGCCGCGCGGGGCGAGATGGGCGCAGCCGAGCGCAGCCAGCGCGGCGTGGGTGGCGGCGGTATCCTCGGCAGCGGAAGTGCGGTGCGGCAGGCGGCCAAGGCGGACCAGCGCCTCTGCGCTGAGATTCCACGCGGGGTTTGCGTGCTGGGGAAGATAGCCGATGGCCTGCGCGCGGGTGCGCGGCGGGAGCGCGGCGAGTGGTTGGCCGACGAGGGTGACGGGGCCGGGTTCGAGGCTAGCGCCTTCGAGGCCAGCGCCTTCCAGACCGGCCAGCGCGCGCAGCAGGGTGGTCTTGCCCGCGCCGTTGGGGCCGCAGATCGCCGTGAGTTCGGCCGGGCGGAGCGTGAGCGTGACGTCTGTCAGGCGGCCACGAACGGTGAGATGCGTGCAGGTGAGCGTCATGCCAGATCGCTCCGCAGCTTGAGCAGGAGGCGCAGGAAGAACGGCGCGCCCAGCAGGCTGAGCGCAATGCCGATGCGCAGCTCGCCGCCCGCGAGGGGGAGGAGGCGGCAGAGGCAATCGGCCAGCAGCAGCAGCAGCGCGCCGCCGAGCGCACTCGGGACGATCAGGCTGGAGGGGCGCTGATCGGTGAATGGGCGCAGGAGGTGCGGCACGACAAGACCGACAAAGCCGATGATCCCGGCGGCTGCCACCCCTGCCCCCACGACGAGGCCGGTGGCGAGGACCATGAGGCGCAGCAGGCGGGCCGGATCGACGCCGAGCGAGCGGGCGGTTTCCTCTCCCAACGTGAGGGCATCGAGCGCGGGACCGGCGCGGTGCAGGAGCAGGAGGCCAAGCGCGGTGGGCGGGGCGGCGAGCGCCACATCATGCCACGAGCGGGACTCGAGGCTGCCCATCAGCCACGTGACGATTTCGGAAAGCGCGAAGGGATTGGGCGCAAGGCTGATGATGAGGCTGGTGAGCGCGCCGGAGAGGCTGGCGAGCATCAATCCGGCAAGCGCGAACAGAGTGGTGCTGTTTTGTCCACCCGAACCGCTGGTGCCGCCGCCCGCGATCAGGCCAAGCGCGGCCATGGCGGCGGCGGCTCCGGCAAGGGCAGCCAGCGGGAGCAGCGCGCCAAGGCCAAGCGCGAGCGCGAGGACCGCGCCGAACGCGGCGGTGGGCGCAACGCCGAACAGGCCGGGATCCGCCAGCGGATTGCGCAAATAGCCCTGCATCGCCGCACCGCTCGCGCCCAGCCCCGCCCCGATGATGAGCGCGAGGGCCGCACGAGGGGCGCGCAGTTCGCCGAGGATGATCACGGCATTGGAGGCGCCGGGCGCGAAGGGATCGAGCCAGACCTGCCCGGCAAGGAGGCTGAGCGGGACGGCCAGCGCGAGGGCCGCGAGGAGGAGAGCTTCGGGGCGAGTCATAGCGCGCGCCGCACTTCGGCGAGGCGCTTTGCGGCGGGGATGATGGTGGGGCCGGCGCAATAGAGCAGGCGCGGATCGAACGCGGCGCGGGTGGCGGACGGGAGGTGCACAAGCGCGGGGTGGCCAAGGGCGCGGTCCTTGCCCGCCGCGAAGATCACGCGGGGAGGATCGGCGAGGACGCGTTCGAGGGGAAGCTGATCGGCCTGCCCAAGGCCGCGCGCGGCGGCGAAATTGGCAAAGCCGGTGCCGCGCAGGAGCTGCGCGACAAGGGTGCCATCGCCGGGGACGATGCCGCCCGGCTCCCACACCAGCGCGGAAAGCGCCGGTGTGCCCGGCGGCGGCGCGGAGGCGGCGAGCGCGGCTTCGATGCGGGCGATCAGAGCCTCGCCCCGGTCAGGGTTTCCGGCAAGCGCGGCGAGCTGGCGGATCTGGGCACGGCTTTGCGCAACCGTGCTGGCGATGCCGAGCGTTTCGAGGCGCAGGCCGAGGCGGCGATAGGCAGCGGCCGTGGCGGGGAGGACGAACGTGCTGTCGACCACCACATCGGGGCGCAGGGCAATGACTTCTTCGAGCGTGCCGCGCGTGGCGGGGTATTGGCGGGCCTTGGCCGGGTCCATCGAAGTCGCGCGCGGATCGGCGCTGTAGTGCGAGAGCGCGAGGAGCTGGCCGGGCGCGGTGACTTCCGCGAGGATCGCATCGGCGCAAGGGTTGAGGCTGACGATGGTGGGGCGGCGGTGGGTTCCCGCTGGCTCGGACGGCTGGGCGCAGGCGGTGAGCAGCGCCAAGACCGCGAGCACGGGTCGGCCCCTCCACCACCCGCTGCGTGGGCGGTCCCCCTCCCCGAGCGAGCTCGGGGAGGAATGGAGCACGTGGCTGGCCATCAGTAGCGCACTCTGAGGCCCGCGAACGCGCCGCGGCCCAGCGCGCTGAAGCCGGCGGCGGTGGGGAGGCGGGTGTCGAAGGCGTTTTCGAGGCGGGCGAACAGCGTGACGCGGTCATGCACCGGAAGGCTGGCGCGCAAGGTGGCGACGGGACCGCCGGGCAGGCGCACGGTATTCGCCGCGTTATCGAAGCTGCCACTGACGAGGCGCAAGTCGGCGCCCACCGCAAGGCCCGCCAGCGGCGTTTCGTAGTCGCCGCTGAGGGTCAGCGCATGGGCCGGGCGGCGAGCCAGATCGAGGCCGAACTGGGCGCTGCCGGGGGTGATGTTGCGCGCGCGGGTATAGGTATAGAGGCTGCGCAGGGTGAAGGCAGGCACCGGCTTCAGGGTGAGTTCGGCTTCGGCGCCTTCGGCGCGCGCGCGGCCGATATTGTCATACGTGCCGAACGGGCGATTGGTGCAGATCCCGGTGCTTTGGCCGAAACACGAGACAAATGCGATCAGATTGCGGCTGTCGCGGCGGTAGACGGTGATCGCGGCGGTGACGGTTTCGCTCTTGTATTCGAGGCCGGCATCATAGCTGCGGCTGCGTTCGGGACGCAGCGCGGTGTTGCCGTAGTCCGAGAGGAGCTGGAACAGCGTGGGAGCCTTGAAGCCCTCGCCGTAGCTGGCGCGCAGGCGCAGGTTCTGCGCGAGCTTGACCGTGCCGTTCGCGCCCAGCGTGGTGGCACCGCCAAAGCGGCTGTGATCATCGTGGCGCAGGCCCGCAGCGAGCGAGACGGCATCGGTATACCAGCCGAGCATGGCGTGGCCGCTGGTCTGGCGCGCGCGCTGCTGCGCATCGAAGGTGCCGGAATAGCGGGTCCATTCGCTGTCTGCGCCGAAATCGAGCGCGAAGTTTGCCGGAAGCTGCACGCGGGCGGTGAGATCGGCACGGTGGCTGCGGCCTGTGTAGCCATAAGACGGCGCGGTTCCGAAGGTGGGATCGTAGTAATCGCGCTTCGTATCGGCCAGCGCGAAGCCAGTGTTCAGCGTGAGCCCATCGCCCTGCCAGCGCAGACCGACGCGGCCGGAGAGCTGGCGGGTGGTCTGGTATTCGGGCGTATCGGCGAACGTGAAGGCAGGCGCGGGGAACCCGTCGATTTCGGTGCGCGTATCGGCATAGCGGGCGTTCGCCACGATGGAGAGACCCGGGAGAAGATCGAGCCGCCCCTTGCCGCCCAGCCGCCACTGGCGTGCGCCGTCACGCTCGGTACCTGTGGCGGCAGCGCTGACGCCGTCGGTGGTCATGTAGCCGCCGGTGAGCGAGACGGCGTAAGCGTCCCCGGCCAGACCAGCCGCGGCGTCTCCGGCAAAACTGCCGCGGCTGCCGCCTTCGGCCACGGCTTCGATGCCGTTGAGCTCACGCGTCTGGATCGCGATCACGCCGCCAAGCGCGGCGCTGCCCCAGGTGACCGAATTGGAGCCGCGCAGCACGTCGATGCGTTCGATGCCGCCCGTGGTGAGCGTGCCGAAATCGAAGCCTGCGCCGGGGGCGGAGACATCTTCGACGCGCACGCCATCGATGAGGACGAGGACTTGCTCGCTGTCTGCGCCGCGCAGGCGCACGCCGGTGAACGCGCCGGGACCGCCATTGCGGCTGAGAGTGAGGCCGGGGACT
>JBIPOH010000181.1:0-6460 GCA_044379435.1 Novosphingobium sp. | reverse complement strand
AATCCCGAACGCGTCTCGATGCCGGACTTCGATATCGACTTCTGCGAAACGCGGCGCGGCGAAGTGATCCGCTATGTGCAGCGCAAATATGGCGACGATCACGTTGCGCAGATCATCACCTTCGGCAAGCTGAAGGCCCGCGCGGTGCTGCGCGATACCGGGCGCATCCTGCAGATGAGCTACGGGCAGGTCGACCGCCTGTGCAAGATGGTGCCCAACCATCCGACCGACCCGTGGCCGCTGCCCCGTGCGCTCAATGGCATTGCGGACCTCAAACGCGAATACGACCGCGATCCCGAAGTGCGGCGCCTGATCGATCTGGCGATGCAGCTGGAAGGCCTGCCGCGCAATAGCTCTACCCACGCGGCGGGCGTGGTCATCGGGGATCGCCCGCTGGCGCAGCTCGTCCCGCTGTACCGCGATCCCCGTTCGGACATGCCGGTCACGCAGTTCGACATGAAGTTCGTCGAGGAAGCGGGCCTCGTGAAGTTCGACTTCCTCGGCCTCAAGACGCTGTCGGTCCTCAGGAAGGCGGTCGATTTGATGGCGCGGCGCGGCATCCAGATCGATCTTGATCGCCTCGCGTGGGATGATGCGGCCGTCTACAAACTGCTGCAATCGGGCGATACGGTCGGTGTGTTCCAGCTGGAATCGGAAGGCATGCGCCGCACCCTCGCGGCGGTGAAGCCCACCAATTTCGGCGACATCATCGCGCTCGTCTCGCTCTACCGACCCGGTCCGATGGACAACATCCCGCTGTTCGGTCGCCGCAAGAACGGGCTGGAGAGCATCGAATACCCGCACGAGAAGCTCTCGGTCATTCTTGCCGAGACGTACGGCATTTTCGTCTATCAGGAACAGGTGATGCAGGCAGCGCAGATCCTTGCGGGCTATTCGCTGGGCGATGCCGACCTGCTGCGCCGCGCCATGGGCAAGAAAGTCCAGGCTGAAATGGATGCGCAGCGCCAGCGCTTCGTCGATGGCTGCAAAGAGGTGTCCGGGATCGACGCCAAGAAGGCCAATGAGCTGTTCGACTTGATCGACAAGTTCGCAGGCTACGGCTTCAACAAGTCTCACGCTGCTGCCTATGCGCTGCTCGCCTATCAGACCGCTTGGCTCAAGACACACTATCCGCACGAATTCTACGCCGCCTCGATGTGCTTCGACATGCACCAGTCGGAAAAGCTGGCAGTCTTTGTGGACGACATGCGCCGCTCCGGAATCGCGCTCCATGGCCCCGATATCAACCGGTCCGAAGCCGAGTTCACCGTCGAGCGCACCGAGGAGGGCTATGCCGTGCGCTATGCCCTCGCGGGGCTGCGCAATGTCGGCGAAAAGGCGATGGACGCCATTGTGGCCGAGCGCGAGGCGAACGGGCCTTACACCAGCCTTGATGATCTGTTTCGCCGCCTGCCTGCGGGCGCGATGAACCGGCGCGGGCTGGAAGCGCTGGCGGCGGGCGGGGCGTTCAACAGTCTGGAGCCCAACCGCGCGCAGATCGTGGCCAATGCCGAACTGCTGATGGCTGTGGCGGACGAGGCCGTACGCGCGCGTACATCCGGGCAGGCCGGGCTGTTTGGCGGTGACGATCACGCTGTGCCCGCCACGCGCCTTGCCGACATGCCGCCATGGTCACGCGCCGATCAGATGGCAGCGGAGCGCGATACGTTCGGGTTCTATTTCGCCGCCCACCCTGTCACCGAATACCGCGCCGTTGCCTCGGCCAATGGCGCCCGCACCTATGGCAGCCTGATGAGCGGGGATGGTGATGCCGGGGCTGCGCGCAGCGGCGCGGTGATGGCGGCGCTGGTGGAGAACGTGAACCGGCGCAAGACCAAGAAGGGCAATGATTTCATCGCCGCTGATTTCTCTGACAGCAGCGGCCAGTTCTCCGCCTCGTGCTTTGAGGAAGCGCTGGTCGAACCCTTTCAGCAATGGGCGCGCGAGGGGACCTGCGTGCTGCTTAACGTCGAGCTTGATCGCCCCAACCCGGACGAGCCCCCGCGCATCACCGTGCGCGGGGCGCGCCCGCTGGCATCGGTCAGCAGCGCCGCGCGGATGCTGCTCAAGCTCGATGTGACGACGCCCGAGGCGATGTCCGAACTCGCGCTGCTGCTGCCGCGCGGCGAGGGCGCGCGCGGCGAAGTCATTGCCCGTCTGCGCACGGGCAGTGCGCGCGAACCGGTTCTGCGGCTCGGCGCGGACTTCGCGCTCGATTCAGATGTAATCGAGCGATTGATTCCGGTCGAAGGGCTTGCCAATGTAGCGCTGACCGCAAGGCCGGACCGGCACTTGCGGCTTGTCGAATAGAACAATCACTATCTAGGGGAGTCTGGAATGCAGCTGGGTGCCATGCAGGACTGGTCGCTGCGCGTGACGCGCTTCATCGATCATGCTGCGCGCGAACACGGCAGCCGTGAGATCGTCTCGCGCTGGGCCGATGGCAGTGAAACCCGCACGACTTGGACCGGCATCCGTCACGATGCGATGCGCATGGCGCAGAAGCTGGCAAAGCTTGGCATCAAGCCGGGGGACCGCATCGCGACGCTGGCCATGAATCACCACCGGCACCTCGTCACCTGGTACGGCGCGGTCGGGGTCGGCGGGGTGCTCCACACGATCAACCCGCGTCTGTTCGACGATCAGCTGGATTACATCGCCAACCACGCTGAAGACCGCGTGATGCTGTTCGATGCCGCCTTCGCACCGCTGGTCGAGCGGATGAAGCCGCGCTGGAAGACCATCGAGCACTACATCTGCTTCGACAGCAGCGGTCCGGCCGAGCATTTCGAGGAGTGGATCGCCAGCGAAGACGGCCAGGGCGAATGGGCGGACGGCGACGAGCGCGATCCGTGCATGCTCTGCTACACCAGCGGCACCACCGGCAATCCCAAGGGCGTGCTTTATGAGCACCGCTCGACCGTGCTCCACGCGATGACCGCGCTCACGCCGCAGGTCTTCGGCATGGATTGCCGCAGCGTGGCCCTGCCCATCGTGCCGATGTTCCACGCCGCCAGCTGGGGCCTGCCCTGGGCCGGCGCGGCAGCGGGGGCGAAGTTTGTCTACAGCGCAGTCAACGAACCCGCCGTGCTGTGGGAGCTGATGCAGCGCGAGAAAGTCACCACGTCGGCGGGCGTCCCCACCGTCTGGCTGGGTCTGCTGCAGCATATCGATACGGCGGGCAAGGAGCTCCCCTCTGCGCTGCACACGGTCGTCTGCGGCGGCTCGGCCATGCCGCGCGCGATGATCGAGCGGTTCATGAAGAAGGGCCTGCGCGTCGCCCACGCCTGGGGCATGACCGAGACCTCGCCCATCGGCACCACCGGCACCGAGACCGCTGACTGGGACGATCTTTCGTTTGACGAGCAGGTCTCGATCAAGGCGATGCAGGGCCGCGTGCCGTTCGGGGTCGAGCTGCGCTGCGTGGACCTTGGCGATTACAGCAAGGTCCTGCCGCGCGATGGCAAGACCTCGGGCGCGCTGCAGGTTCGTGGGCCGTGGGTGGTCGGGCGCTACTTCAAGGCCGAAGCCTCTGCGACCGATGCCGAGAACTGGTTCGATACCGGCGACGTTGCGGTGATCCACCCGGACGGCACTCTGCAACTCACCGACCGCACCAAGGACGTGATCAAGTCTGGCGGCGAGTGGATCAGCTCGGTCGAGCTCGAGAACGCCGCCATCGGCTTCCCTGGTGTGGCTGAAGCTGCCGCGATCGGCGTCTATCACCCGCGCTGGGATGAACGCCCGCTGCTGGTTGTCGTCAAAAAGCCCGGTGCCGACGTCTGCCCGGATGCCTTGCGCGAATATATCGCTGGCCATGTCGCGAAGTGGTGGTTGCCCGATGCCGTGGCCTTCGTCGACGATATCCCGCACACTGGCACCGGCAAGATCAGCAAGAAGGACCTGCGCGACCAATTCCGTGATTGGCAGTGGAGCGCCTGAGCATGGACGAAAGCTACATCGACCCCAGCGCTGAGAACTTCGCGAAGTTCAAGGCGCTGCCACGCGACACGCCGATCCACATGCTCAATCTGGTGCGCTTCAAGGACAAGGCGACTTATCCTGAAGGCCATGAACTGGCCGAAAAGGGCCTGACCGGCGCGGAGGCCTACCGCGAATACATGCGCACGATCCAACCCGTGCTGACGCGCTCGGGCGGGCAGATTGTATGGGCGGGGGCCTTCGAGGCGATGGTCACTGGCCCGGCGAAGTGGGAGTGGGACGAGACGTTCGTCATGGCCTATCCCGATGCCGCGGCGTTCTTTAGTATGCTCAAGGATCCGGACTACGCCCCTGTCGTGGTCCACCGCCAGGCCGCCGTGGCCACCTCGCGGCTCGTGCGCTTTGCGCCGAGGGCAGCGCCGGCGGGTTAGCAGAATCTCAACCACGCACCGGGTAAATACGCTGAGTTAATCAGGCAGCGGACCCGGATCATGCAAGCTTCCGACACACAGACTTTCTGGCAGGCCATCGACCTGTGGGCCCGCGCGGTGCGCGCGGCCAACACCATGCTGGATCTATGGTGGCTCTGGCTCGTGCTCGGCGCGCTGTTGTGGCTGGCGCTCAAGCTCCGGTCGCAACATGCCCTGATTGGTCAGCTCGATGAACGCGCCGAAGCGGCTTTCGGCGATGTCGATGCGCTGCTGCTGGAACGCAAGACGCTGGTCGGCAATCTTGTCGAAGTCGTCCGGGCCTTTGCAGCCAAGGAACACGACGTGATCCGCGATGTGCTTTCCTCGCGGGTCGAGGCCATCGCCGCGCTGGGCGAGGGGGCGATGATTGGCCAGCAGAACGCCGCGTTTCTGCAGAACCTCGTCTCGCTGGGCGAAAACTTCCCCAAACTGGAATCGGGCAGCCATTTCGCCACCCTGCGCGGCGATCTGATCCGCATCGAGGACCGCATCACCGCCGCGCGCAAGTTTTATAACCTCGCGGTCGAGGAATTGAACGCAGAGGCCCGTGCGTTTCCGGGCAACGTGGTCGCCTCGCTCAGCCGCCGGCCGCTGCGCGAGAAGTTCTCGCTCGGCGAACGGCGCAGCGCTTACGAAGAAACCGCCCAGATCGCCTTCTGACCGGGCGGGGCAGGCCAATGGCGCAGGATCGCAAGCCGCTGGGCTATGTCAGGCACGCGGCGCAGAACCGGCGCCGCCTCACGCGCTATGTCGCGGGCTACATCGCCGCTTTCCAGCTGATCGGGGCCTTTGCGCTGACCGTGCCGCTGCTGGTGGTCGATCCGTTGCATACCATCCTGTCCGATCCCGCCGGCTATGCCCTGCGCTATGCGCTGCCACTCGCGGCGCTCAGTGCGCTGATCTTCTGGAGCATCTATCGCGGCCACGCCGATTCCGTCCGCGCGGCGCTCGATGTTCGCGATGTGACGCGGGCAGACGAGCCGCGCTTCGTGGCGATTGCCGAGGAGCAATGCACCGCGCTCGGCGTGCGCGCGCCGCGCTTCGGGGTGATCGAGGTCGATGCGCTCAATGCGCTCACAGTCGGTGAAGGTCCGGCCCGGGGTCTGATCGCAGTTACGCGCGGCCTGCTCGAACATCTCGACGACGATGAATTGGCCGCTGTCCTCGCGCACGAGGCCTCGCACATCCGCAATGGCGATACCCGGATTCTGTCCGCCAACCACGCGCTGATGCGCACGGCGGTCATGCTGCAAGTCAACAATCCGCTGCGGATCGAAGACTGGCGGCAGATGGTGATCCCGCTGTTCCTTCCCCCGTTCCTCCCGATCCTGATTGCCGGCAGCACGGCCACCATGCTCGCCATGCGAATGGCCTTCGCCGCGCGGCGCGACATAAAGCTGAGCCGCGACCAGATTGCCGATGGCGAAGCGGTCCGGATGACGCACTTCCCCGAAGCACTCGTCAGCGCGCTGGGCAAGATTCGCGGGCGGGGCCGGTTCGATGGCAGCCGCCGTGTGGAAGCGCTGCTGTTCGACGGGCCATCCGATCACGAAGGCGGCACACACCCCCCAATCGCAGATCGCATCGCCGCGATCACCACTTTGGGCCGCAATCTGATGGTGCCCGGCCGTCTGCGCAAGGACACGCGCGGCCCGGTTACGATCCGGGCGCGCTTTGGTGTTCGGCCCAGCTCGGCCAGCGCGCAGGAATACCCCTGCGACGAGGAAGGCCGCCCGCTGGAGCAGCCGCCTACGCCCACACTGGCGCTGAATCTGCTGCGCTTCACCGATCCGCCCGCTTTCCGGCGCTGGAACGAGGCGGTGTTCGCCTGGTACGAATGGCGCGTTTCCGATCAGCGCAATGCGCTGGGCCTCACGCCCAGAATGCTGATACCGGTTGCGGCCGTCACCGCGTTTCTGCTCGTGTTCCACTGGCCGGCTGACAACGATCCGGCCCGCATGGTGGATACGTTCAGCCCGGCGAAGCTGGTGCAGACGTTTGGCATGATGAACACCGGCGGCACGTTCTGCGCCGGACCGGGCTCGGGC
>JBIPOH010000463.1:0-2740 GCA_044379435.1 Novosphingobium sp. | reverse complement strand
GCGCCTTGTCTGCGCTGGCGCCGTGGTGGCGGGCAATCAGCTGACCCGCAGCCGTTGCCGCAGCCGCCGCAGCGCGGGCGCGCAGTTCGTCGATCGCACCGCGTTCGGCAGCCGCGATCTTGTCGGTCGCCATCTTTTCGCGGCGCGCGATCATCGCGGTGGTGTCTGCTTCGGCCTTGGCAATGATGGCCTGCGCCTCATGCCGGGCATGTTCGACCATGGCAGCGGCGTCTGCCTCGGCCCCGGCGATCTTCTTGGCGTATTCCGCACGCAGCGCTTCGGCTTCGGCGCGCAGCGCCTTGGCCGCATCGAGCTGTTCGCGGATCGCGCCAATCTTGGCATCGAGCCCGGCCGCAATCGCACCCGGAACCTTCTTCCACACCACGATGGCCAGGAACGCGGTCATCGACAGCGCAACCCACATGCCGGGGGTCACGAAGCCGAAAGCCATCGGCTCGGCATGTTCGGCGCCGTGTTCGGCCACATGTTCTGCAGCCACATTGGCAGCAGCATGCGCGGCGGCAGCAGCGAGCGAAAGGAGATCAGCCATGGAGCACGTCCTTCACCGCTGCGCGAGCGGCATCACCGGCAACCGACAGCCCGGCAACGCGGGCAGCGATATCGGCAGCGGCCTCTGCCGCCACGGTTTCGATTTCAGCAAGCGCACCCTCGCGGGCCGCCGCAATGCGGGCTTCGGCTTCGGCCACCTTGGCTTCTGCTTCGGCACCCGCCGCGCCCAGCCTCGTTTCAGCCGCCTTCGCGGCTTCGGCCTTGGCGGCAGCGATAAGGGACTGTGCCTCACCGCGCTGTTTTGCAGCCGCCGCCTTCCAGGCGTCGTCCTGCGCTTCAGCCTCGGCGCGCGCGGCTTCAGCAGCGGCGAGATCCGCGGCAATCTTCTGATCGCGGCCTTCCATGGTCTCGATCACCTTGGGCGCCATGCCCCGGCCAACGAGAAAGAAGACGGCGCCAAAAATGACCAGCATCCAGAAGATCTGGCTGGAATAGGTCGCGGCAAGCTGCGAAATCTGAGGCATTGGAGTTCCCGAACAATCAGGTCGCTGAAAAAAGGTGGAAGGGCCCGCTCTCCGGCCGCATGGCCGAAGAGCAGCCCTTGCCCCTGGATCAGGCGACGAAGATCAGGATCATCGCCACGACGAACGAGAGCAGACCGAGAAGTTCGGCGGCGGCGAAGCCGATGAACAGGCGGCCCTGCTGGCCGTCAGCCGCGCCCGGGTTGCGCAGTGCGCTCTCGAGGAACGAACCGAAGACGTTACCCACGCCGATGGCGGCCATGCCGGCGCCGATCGCAGCGAGACCCGCACCGATGAGCTTGGCGCTTGCAGGTTCCATGATTTAAACTCCCTTTTCTCTCAAAATCAGATGGATGGATACGATACGTGAGGAAACTCAGTGCAGATGCTCGGCGTCGTTGATGTAGAGCGACGTGAGCAGTGCAAAAACATAGGCCTGAATGCCGGCGACGAGGATCTCGAGCGCGCAGATGGCGACCATCAGGATGAAGCTGGGGATCGAAACGAGCCCCATGAAGAACGCGCCAGCGTTGGCGCCGCCGATCACGAAGCTGGAGAGCACTTCCAGCAGCACGTGCCCGGCCATCATCGCCACGAAGAGACGCAGGCCAAGGCTGAACGGACGCACAAGGAACGAAACCAGCTCGATCACGAAGATCAGCGGAATCATCGGCAGCGGCGTGCCGTGCGGCACGAACAGCGAGAAGAAGTGCAGGCCGTGCTTCCAGAAGCCCACCACCAGCACGATCGCGAACGACAGGATGGCGAGCACGCCGGTTGCGGTGAAGTGGCTGGTGAAGGTGAACGGGTGAATGCCGACCAGACCCAACGGCAGCAGGCCGAGCAAGTTGGCGAACAGGATGAACATGAACAGCGAGAACACGTAAGGCAGGTACTTGCGCCCTTCCTTGCCGATGTTGGCGGTCAGCATGTTCTCGATGAAGCCGGTCATGCTCTCGACCATCATCTGCCAGCGGCCAGGAACAAGCTCGCGCTTCATCCCGCCCAACATGAAGGCATAGAGCACCACGGCGGAGATCAGCATCCACAACGCCGAATTGGTGAACGCAACGTTGAAACCCGCAAGGGCCCAGTGATCGGTACCCAGCAAGGGCTCGATCGTGAACTGGTGCATCGGATCAACTTTGGCTTCGGTTGCCACGCGCGTAAATCCCGTTTCCTGTTATGCCAAAACGGCCTTCTGATGCGGTCCTTGCCATCAGGCAAAGCTCAATCAGAACGCCGGTTCGCAATCCGGATGATGTTTCTGAAGGCGACTGCGATCCCGAGGAACAGCATCACCATCAGGCCCCAGTGGCCGCGCCCGACGAACCAGTCAATGGCCACGCCAACCGCTGCACCCCCGATCATTCCCCCCAGCAGCTCGGCCAGAACCTGGTTGCCGAGGCGGTATCCCGCGTCGGCACCCTGCTGGCCGCTGCGTGTCCGCTCGGTTTCACTGGCCCTCGCAGCGGCAAGCCGCGCTTCAAGCGATGCGATCCGGGCGTCCTCGCCGGTGGGGTCTTCACGGTCAGAGTCGTCAACCATGCCAGCTCTCTATCGCTTCATTGCAGCGCAAAGGGCGTGGCGCGGAAAACGGTCCCCCGTCAAGGGCACCGGCCCTTTAGGAAGGGCCGCTTTGCAAGTCAACCGCAGCGGAAGTCCCGAAACAGACTGGCTAAACCGCAGAATTGCGGCAGATGCGAAGA
>JBIPOH010000349.1:0-3713 GCA_044379435.1 Novosphingobium sp. | reverse complement strand
GCTGCAATTTGCGGCGATTTGTAGCGCTCCCGCAGCGCTATCCGCCTCAGGGGCAGCGCGAATCGCGCAGCGGCGGCGCAGCGGTGCGAGTCTGCCAGCTGCCGTCGGGGCCCTGATACTTCTCACCGGGCTTGGTCTGCGAGATCAGCAGACAGCCCGAAGTCAGCGCATATTCCTCCACCGTCGCGTGGGCAGCAGCGGCCTTGTCGGCGTAGACGGCCTTGCGCTTGATGTTGAGCTCGTTGATCACCGCCTTGAGCGCGGGGGTAGGCGGCGTGACGAAGCCGAGATACCCATCGACCTTCTCGCCCACGTCACCGGCCGCCCGCGCAGCGGCATAGGCCGGATCGCGCTGCGCCTGCACGGCAGCTGGAATCATGCCGGCCACCGCGAGTGCGGCCATGGCCAGCTTCAGGTTTGCGAACTGTCGTGCCATCTCAGAAAATGTCCTTGTTGCTGTCGATCGTCTGGCTGGCGTCTCCGGCCAGGCGATAGACCACTTCCTGCTTGATGTTGATGTTGAGCTCGATGACGATTGGCTTGTCGGGCGCTTTCACGGTGATGCAACCGCCCAGAAGCAGACAACTCGTTATGGAGCCCAGCACCACCATGGCCGCAAGGCACAATCGCCGCGTCCGCTCGCGTATCCCTGCCATCGCGCCATGCCCCTCGTCTGGGTTGGGCCACTTGGTTGCAGGGTTGCTGCGCCTCGTCAATTGCTGGCTCCTTATGGCTTGGGGGTGCTGTCCGCAGGCTGAACGCCGCTGGCAGGAGGCTGAAAGGTTGGGGATGGCGGGCTTGCGCCCCCCACGCCCGGTGGAAGCCCGCGAAACGCGCCCGGCGGCGGCTGCGGGTTCATCGAGGAGATCAGGCTGTAGAACGGCGCGTGGATGTTGAGGTTGAACTTGACCGGGATCTTGCTGATCTGCCGCGTCACGAAGTTCTGCTTGGCCTCCTTGCTCTGCCGGATGCCGGTAAACTCCACCCGGGTGATGACATCGCCCGCAAGGTTCCCGTCCATCCCGATGACCATGCTGGAGTACTCCAGCGATTTCAGCGCATCGAACGCGAAGTTCGCCATCATGGAGAGGTCTTTGTAGGATAGCGCGCCGACATAGGAGACCGTGCCCCCCGGCGGCCGCGAGATCAGCGCCCCGCCCGCGATCCGCCCACCGCTGGCATCGAATTCCAGCGGCATCTGCCCGTCGAAGGTGCCGGTGGCAGAAAGATTGGCCAATTCCATCCGTTCGAGGAACTTTGCCGCATCTACCCCGTCGATCTCCACCCGGAAGCGGCGCGGCTCGTTCACCGTCATCCTGAGGTCGCCCGGCGACAGCCGCAAATGGCCGCCCAGAAACGGCCATGTCGCGCCGTGCAGCCGCACCACCTGCCCCGCCATCAGTTCCAGATCGACCACCCCGTCCGTCACTTCGATGCCCGGATTGGCCGAGGCGACGTGCAAGGTCTGGTGCGGCGCTGTTACCATGCCGATGAGGTCGGTGAACGTCAGCGTGCCCGAAATGCCCTTCACCGGGCCAAACGCGGCGGAAAGATCGAACCCGTCGGTGCCGAAGCTGCCCGAACTGGTCACCGCATCGGCGCTCCAGTCCACCACGCCCTTGCCGCGCACGGTCCCTTCCGCATCGGCGACCACGCCCCGGAACTGCGGCGCAAGGTCGCGCAATTGCAAGCCGCCGACTTTACCGGGCACGATCTTGCCCTTGTCGAACACGAGGCCGTCGACCGCGAGATCGGCATGCCCGCGCGCGGTGGCCAGATCGTGCCGCAGGTTCACGCGCACCACCTCGCGCCGCGAATCCGGTTCATGCACCAGCGCTTGGGCGGTGATGTGGTTGTCCTCCAGCGTCAGCACTGCGCCCTCGCCCGCCAGCGTTTTGAAGCGCGCAGGCTGGAACCGGTCCGCCGCCGCAAAGCGCACGCCGCTGAGCGTGAGCACCCCACCCGAAAAGCGCCACTCGCCCTCCGCACCGGTCACATCAATAGGGACGGCAGCCAGTTTCGCGTCCACGCCGCCAAACGTACCGGTAAAGTCCGGGCCCAGCCGCGCCACCAGACTGGCTAGCCGCAACGTGGTGGCCGTGTGCTTGGGGCCAAGCACCACCTCGCCGCCGCGCACGGTCAGGGTTCCCGGCCAGGCCAGACCAACTGGCCCGGTGGTAAGCATGAGCGGGGTGTCCGCCATCCTCCCGTGGAGCGCTAGCGCAGAGATGCCCAGCGCCGCACTCATCCCGCGCGGCCCGCTTTGCACGATCGCCCGCCCGCCTGCAGGACAGACTGTAAGCCGCCGCTCGTCGAGCGTGACCGCCCCCACCGTGAGGCTGGCAAACGCAGGGGTCACGCAGCGCGGCCATAGCGCCAGATCTCCGCGCGGGCTAAGCGCACCGGCAATCGGCAGCACCGCGCCGCGCACCGCCCCGCCCGGAATCGCGCCCGATGCCCGCGCCGTGCCGCTGAATGTCAGCGCTCCGCCCGGCCCTTGCGCAATCTCCAGCAGCGGCAGCGCCAGACTGTCGCTGCCCACGCGGTACTCCGCCATCCGCAGCTTGAGCGCAGGACGCCCGCCCGCGCCGGGCTCCATGCGTCCGGTGATCGGTGGCAGCCCTTGGCCCGCCATGACGAAATTGCCGGTCAGGCGCGGAAGCTTGCCCGCCTGCGCCGCCACCTGCAGGCGCGAGACCGAGAGCAGCGCCGCCCCGCTTCCGCCGCGCAGCGTGGCGTTTGGCGCAACAAGGCTCCACTGCGCGCCCTCGCGTCGCAGCACCACATCACCCACAAGGCGGCTGGCGCGCTCCTCGCGCGCAAGGGCACCCCGCATTCGCGCAATCAGCGGGGCCGCCAGCGTACCCTGCGCTGCGGCCAGCGCGCCCGCCAGCGCCTGCTCGCTGGCTCTGCCGCGCGCCAGACCCCGGCCCGCAATCCCGCCGCGAAACACGAGAGAGTCCGCGCCCGGCCGCGCTTCAAGATCGCCATCGATGCCGAGCATTCCGGCGATAAACCCCGCCGATTGCACGCCGCCTGCCTCGCCCGTCACGTGTCCGCGCAGCGCGCCCGCCTTCAGCGCCAGCTGCGCGCCAAGCCCGAGCCGCGCCGCCGCCAGCCCCGGCATGGCAAGCTTGCTCGCCTCCAGCTTTGCCTTCACGTCGGCGCCGCCAAAATCCCGTTGGCCCGTAACGTCGAGCGCCAGCGCCGCCGCTCCGGCAGACAGGTCCTTGCCGCAGGCCAACCCCGCCAGCCGCACCGGCCCGGCAAAGCGCGGCTGGCCATCGGCCACCGAAACCTTGCCGAATGCCGTCAGCTCATCGCCCGTGCAGCCTTGCACCATGACCTTGGGCATCACCGCCGCCAGCGTGCCGTCAAACCCGCCCGCCAGATTGCCTGCACCCTCCGCTTTCAGCGCAAGCCTACCATGATCGCTGTCCAGCAGCGCCCGGCCATCGATCAGCTTGAGGTCAATGTCCGGCAGCCCCGGCGGCGCGGTGCTGTCCTTGGGAAACAGCACCGGATCGAGCGCGCCAAAGCTCAGCCTGCCTTGGCGGTATGTCCCGTAAAGCCTTGGTTTAACGAGGATGATTTGCCCGATGCGCGGCCCCGTCAGCCCATAGACCAGCTGCACTTCGGCGCGCTCTATGGTGAGGTCTGGATGCGCCGGATCGCCGATCACCAGATCGCGCAGCACTTGCCGGTCCGCGCCG
>JBIPOH010000180.1:0-6587 GCA_044379435.1 Novosphingobium sp. | reverse complement strand
TGTGATTGCCGCGTTCATGGCCCCGCCGGAGGAGGCCCATGCGCTGATCCGCAAGCGCCACGCCACGCTGATCGCGGTCTGCCCGGATATCTATGAACCCGCCGTCTATGCCACCCGCGCGCCGAACGGACTGATGGCGCAGCTGCTACACGGCAAGCCGCCCGCATGGGTGGAGCCGGTGGACATTGCCCCCGGTTCGCATATCCGCTTCTGGAAGGTCATGAACTAAGCGGGTTCCCTGAGCGTGACCCAGACGGGCGCGTGATCGCTCGCCTTCTCGCGCCCGCGGTATTCCTTGTCGACGCCTGCGCCGACCAGTCGGTCCGCCAGTTCGGGCGAAAGCAGCGCGTGATCGATGCGGAAGCCGTGGTCGCGCTGCCAGGCACCTGCCTGATAGTCCCAGAACGTCCATAGCCCGCCGCGCGGATGGTGCAGATCGAGCGCGTCGGTCCAGCCATCGCTCAGCAGCCGCCGATAGGCATCGCGCGATCCGGGCTGCATCAGCGCGTCGCTTGCCATCGCGCGCGTGTCCCACACGTCCTTGTTTTCGGGGATCACGTTGTAATCGCCGATCACGAGGGCAGGGACTTCCTCCGCCGCGATTTCGCGCATCCGGGTGCGCAGCCGGTCCATCCAGCGCAGCTTGTAATCGAACTTGGGGCCGGGCTGCGGATTGCCGTTGGGCAGATAGATGCACACCACGCGCAGGCCGAACACATCGGCCTCAAGATAGCGCGAATGTTCATCCTCCGGCTCGCCCGCCAGCCCGCGCTGCACTTCGACCGGGGTGGTCCCGTCGGCCAGAATGGCGACGCCGTTGAAGCCCTTCTGCCCGTGCCAGATCGCGTGATAGCCGATCTTTTCGAACTCTGCGGCGGGGAAGTCTGCGTCCTGCGTCTTGATTTCCTGCAGGCAGGCAACCGACGGGCGCGTTTCTTCCAGCCATTCGAGCAGCCGGGGCAGCCGCGCCTTGATTCCGTTGATGTTGAACGAAGCGACTTTGATCGTCACACTGAAAAGCTCGCGCCGCAGCCGCAGCCGGATGCCGCTTGCGGGTTGGTGACGCGGAACGCCGCGCCGCCGAGCGATTCGACATATTCCACCGTCGCGCCCGCGATCAGATCGAGGCTCATCGCATCGACCAGCAGGCGCACGCCATCGGTTTCAGAGACGAGGTCATCCGCTTCCGGTTCGCCGGCCATCTCGAACTTGTATTGAAAGCCCGAACAGCCGCCGCCTTCGACGGCAAGTCGCAACACGGGCGCGCGGTTCTGCTTGGCAGCAATCGCGGCAATGCGGGCGGCCGCACTGGGGGCGAGCGTGACGCCGGGCGCGAGCGCCGGATCCTGGGTGAGCGTGGTCATGCTGCCAAGATAGGACGCTGCGGCCCGATGCTCAAGCTATGCGGTTTGAATATACTCGCGCAGCGCTTCGGCTTCGGCTTCGATCCGGTCGATGCGGAACTTCACCAGATCGCCGATGGACACGAAGCCCACCATGCGGCCCTGATCGATCACCGGCAGGTGGCGGATGCGCCGCCGGGTCATCAGCGCCAGTGCCTCCAGCGCGCTCTGGTCCGGGCTGACCGAGATCACCGGCGCGGTCATGACATCGCGCACGCGCATCTGCAGCGCCGCGGCACCGTGTGTGCGCAGCGCATAGAGCACGTCGCGTTCGGAAAAGATCCCGGCAACATCGCTTCCGTTATCGGTGACCGGCAAGGCTCCGATCCTGCGCGTGGCCAGCGTATCAACGGCGTCGGCGACAAGATCATCGGCGTGGCAATGCCACACCTCCCCCGAACGGCCGGCGATCAGCAGCGCGATCGACATGGCATCCTCCTTCCCTCCCGTTTTAGGAGGTCCCGTTTCCCGGCAAGTCTTTCCAATGCTTGCCGATTCGAGGATCATGCCACCAAAGGGCAGGCGGGGAAAGCGATTGCCACAGGCCTTCGCCCGGCGCATGAAACGGGTCATGGTCAACCCGGTCCGCCCCCAAGTTCGTCCCTCGCCGCTCGATGATGCGGATTACGCCCAGTTTGCGTGGGGCCGCTATTTCCGCTTGCTGCGCTGGATGGGGCTGGTCACGCTCGTGGTCATGGCTGGGGCAGCGTGGTATCTTTATGCAGCCGTCGGCCTCGTCTCGATCCACCTCTATATCGCCGCGATGCTCGGCATTGGCTTCACCATGATGCTGATGTCGGCGCTGATGGGCCTCGTGTTCCTCTCCAGCGGCACGGGGCACGATGAGGCGGTGGACAACGGCCTCGAACAGCACGTCGATGGTTGGTGGAAATAGGCACTGGTGGAAGTAGAAGGTTATCCAGGCGGGTTCAGGCGGTAGTCTTCCACCGGAACGCCGCCGATCACGTGTTCCTGGATGATCCGTTCGAGCACTTCGGGCGTGCACGAGTGGTACCAAATGTTGTCCGGATAGACGAGCGCCACCGGCCCCGCTGCGCAGACGCGCAGGCAGCCCACCTTGTTGCGCAGCACCCCTTGCGGCCCGCCTAGCTTGAGTTCGCCCAGCCGCCGCTTGAGGAAGTTCCAGCTTTCCTCGCCCGCCTCACGCGGGGCGCACTTATCCTTGTCCGGCCCGGCGCAGAGCAGAATGTGGCGCTGCGGGGCAAAGCCGCCAAGCCCCTCCACCGCCTGCCGCGCCAGCGTCAATTCGTCAGGCTTCATGTGATCAGCCATGCATCCAGCCTTTCGCGCAGGGCGGGGTCGATCGGCTGCGGCCGCTCGCCATCGGTGAACACGATGGTGACATGCGCGGTTGCCACCGGGCGGCCGTCCTGCAGGAGCAGCTGGCGCAGGCTCCAGCTGCTGCGCCCGCCGGGCAGCACGCCGACGCGGCATTCGAGCCCCGCCGGATAATAGGCCTGCGCGAGATAGTCGATGTTGACGTTGGCGACCATGAAGCGCGCGCCGTCGGTGTTCTTCGGCATCCCGACAGCGGTGATGAAGCGCAGCCGCGCATCCTCGAACACCGCGGCCATCGCCACATTGTTGATGTGCCCGTTGGGATCAAGATCGGCAAACCGCGTGGTTACGGCGTTGCCGAATGGGTAGCGCGCGGGATCGAGCAGAGCGGAATCGGGTCTGGCCATGTGGGCGGATCAACCGCTCAGCCCTTCTTGCCCACGATCCGCGCGATCTCCGCCGCAACCAACTTTTCGACCATCGGCGGCAGATTGCGGTCAAGCCATTCGGCCAGCGCCGGGCGCAGCATTTCGCGGACCAGGCTTTCCAGCGAGGTTTCGCCTGAACGGACGATCTGGGGTGCAGCGCCGGGGGCCGAAAGCATCGCCAGCGCGGCGAGCGAATCGCGCATCGAAGCAGCGCTCTCGTCCGCCAGCAGGGGGGCGTCCTCTTCCGCGTCGTCATCCGCCAGTGCAGGCGCCAGTTCAGCCGCCAGCACAGGGTGAGCGCGGCCTTCGTTGAGGATCTGCGCGGCCACTTCGCTCAGATCGAGCACATCTGCCGGAAACGCGGCTGGCCGCCCTTCGGCCCGCTGCGCGGGGCGGACAGAGACACGCGGCGGAGGGGCCACTTCGGATGCGGCCTCACGGCGGCTGCGTTCACGCGCGGCATCCGCGCGATTGTCGCGTGCGATCACCTTCTTGATCGATTCGAGGATTTCCTCGACCGAAGGTTCCGAAGCCTGCCGCATGCGTATCCCCAACAAATCAATCAACTGGACCGACCGGCCTGATCGAAGCAATTACTGCGAATCAGGCGTATCCGGCAGGTCCTGTATCATTATGGAACGGTTTGTGCAGGGATTGTTGCAGTCTGCGCAGGGGTGTCAACCGTGCGGGTGGCCTTGGCCGGTGTCGGCGCATCAAGTGCCCAGTCCCACACGCGGCCCCGCACGCGGCGATAGTTCGCCTCCGGATCATAGAGCATGGCGGGGTCGAAGCCGAGATCGGCGGCCTGCGCACGGCCCATTGCCGCCAGCAGATTGAAGGCCGCGACATAGGCATTGCGCCGCGCCGCCACGAGGCCGACCTGCGCGCGCAGCAGTTCCTGTTCGGCATCGAGGATGTTGAGGATCGTGCGGTTGCCCACGGTGTTTTCCGCGCGCACGCCTTCAAGGCTGAGGGCGGCGGCATCGACCGCAGTCTGGTTGAGCGTGATCACGTCGTTCGCGGCGCGCCATTGGGTAAAAGCGGAGCGCACGGCGGCGATGACCTGCCGCTCGGCACCGATTTCCTGCTCTAGTGCCGCGCTGGCCGTGGCCTGCGCCTGTCGCTGGCGGGCAGCGGGCAAGCCGCCCTGAAACAGCGGGATCGTGGCGCGGACACCGGCCTGCGCGGTGGTCTGGCTCTGCGCAAAATTGCCGCCGATCAGCCCGCCGCCACCCAGTGAGCCGAGGAAATCCTGATAGGCTCCGGTGGTGAACAGCGAAACCTGCGGCAAGCGGCCCGCACCAGCGGCCTTGGCATCATAACCGGCGGCCTTGGCGCGTTCATGTGCGGCCTCCAGATCGGGATTGCTGTCGAGCGCGATCTGCACCGCTTCCTCGGCAGAGGTGGGCAGCCCGGCCAGCGGCGGGGGCGGCAGAAGGTCTTCGGGCGACTTGCCCACGATCTGAACATAGCGTTCGCGGCTGGCGACCAGCGCGGCTTCGGCGCTGCGGAGGTCGGCGCGGGCCAGAGCCAGGCGCGAATTGGACTGAGCCACATCGGTACGCGTCACGTCGCCAATCTCGAAGCGATCGGTAGTGGCCTTGAGATTGACCTCCAGCACGGCAACGTTGCTGCGATTGAGACCTACGGTCGCGGAATCCCGGATCACGTCCATGTAGGCGGCCACCACCTGGCTGAACACGCCCGCTTCGGTTCCGCGCAGCCCGGCCTGCCCTGCTTCGACTCGCGTCTTGGCTGCAAGCAGCGCGTTTTTCACGGCGCCACCGGCATAAACCGGAACCGTCAGTGTCGTATCGGCCTGAATGGCGCGCTCTGGCGCGAGGAAGGCGTTGGGGCCCTGGCGCAGGAATTCGGTGTGGTTGGCCGTGCCCGAAAGGCTGGGCAGCGCTGCTGCGCGGGCAATCGGCACGCCTTCGTCGGTCGCGCGCTGGTTGGCGCGGGCGGCGGCCAGATCAGGGTTGGTGGCGTAAGCAGCCGCGAGCGCGCCCTGCAGGTCGTCGGCGTAGACCGGCGTTGCGGCAGCCGCCGCGATGGCGAGCGCCGCCAACGCGGGGCCAGCCCGAAGCCGACGGACCATGGAATGCCTCATCGGCCTCAGAAGCTCCACTTGGGGCGCGCCGCGAAAGCGGCAAGCGGCGCGAAGTCTGCTTCGGACAGCACTGTCAGCGCGAGGTGACCTGCGACCTTGCGCCCCAGCGCGAGGCGCGTGACGCCGCGCTCCACCACGCCGGTGACGAGGCGGCCATCAGCAGCGACGACATCGGCCAGCGCGGCGGGTACCTCTTCGATTGCGCCGTCCACCAGCACCAGCGAATGCTCGCCGGCCTTGGACCAATCGCCCGATGCAGCGACCAGCGTGACCTTGCTGGCCAGCTTTTCCGCCAGTGCGGCAAGGTAGTCGCCGGGCGCGCCGATCACGAGGACGCTGTCCGCGCCAGTCGGCTCGGCAGCAGTCAGCATCTGGCCATAGGTTAGCGCGGGCGACAGCACCGCGCCATCGCCGAGCGCAACCGCGCGATCCGCATAGGCCACCGCGCGCCGCGCCTCGGGCACGAAATCTTCGCGCGAGACACTGAGGAACGCGGCGAGGATGGCCGCATCGTTGATCCCGCTCACGCGCAGCTGGCTATCGATCATCGCGCGGCGGGCGCCCGCGGCCCCGGCATCTGCAACATTCGCGCGTTCTTCCACTACCGTCATGAAATCCCTCATTCGCGGGGCCGGATTGCCTTGCCGGGCCTGCCGACGCAATTCGCACCATCGGCCGCACGCTGAATTGCGGCCAAATCCTGCCAAGCCCTTAGAATATCGTCTCCGGCGCGCCAAGCGCTTTGCATGACGCTGGTCGATGGCTAAACGGCAGTTCATCGAAAACGGCCTGCATGGCGCGGGCGCAAACCAGCGGAAGGAACCAGCGGTGGCAGACATGACAACGATCCGGGAGGAAGACCTCATCGAGAGCGTGGCCGATGCGCTGCAATACATCAGCTACTTCCACCCGATGGACTATATCCGCGCGCTGGGCGATGCCTATGAAGCGGAACAGGGCCCTGCCGCCAAGGATGCCATCGCCCAGATCCTGACCAACAGCCGCATGTGTGCCGAAGGGCACCGGCCGATCTGTCAGGACACCGGCATCGTCAACGTGTTCATCCAGTGGGGCCAGGATTGCCGGCTGGAAAGCGACAAGAGCTTGCAGGACGTTGTCGATGAAGGCGTGCGCCGCGCCTATCTCGATCCGGAAAACAAGCTGCGCGCCTCGGTGCTGGCCGATCCCGCCTTCACCCGCCGCAACACCAAGGACAACACCCCCTGCGTTCTCCATGTCGAGATGGTGCGCGGCAACAAGGTCTCGGTCGATGTGGCGGCCAAGGGCGGCGGCAGCGAGAACAAATCGAAGTTCAAGATGATGAACCCCAGCGATTCGATTGTCGAT
>JBIPOH010000179.1:0-6593 GCA_044379435.1 Novosphingobium sp. | reverse complement strand
GAAAGCACGGTGGACGGGATCGATCCCGTGCCTGCCGAGATCGGCCCCGCGCTCAACCGCGCTGCCAACACGGTGGCTGGCGAAATCGCTGACTGGGTTTCGGCTCAGTAGTTCCACTGGACCTGGGCGCGGACGATATCGCCCTTGGCCCTGCCGGAGCGGCGCTCGTCCGCTTCGTTGCGCGTCACGTTGGAATAGCTGACCGTCACTTCCAGTTCCTTCATCGGCTGCCATTCCACGCCCATCTCGGTCTCGTCGGTTTCAAGCCGGGGCGCATTGATCGCGGCCTTCCAGCCGCCGCGATAGTGCTGCCAGCGCACGAACGGGATGATCTGGCCATAAGGCGTGTGCGCCGCGCGCAGCATGCCCATGACATATCCACCCGTGGCGCGGCGGCTGACGATGTCGTTGATCGCGGGATCCCACTGCGGCGCGACGCCCCAGGTCCATTCGGCCTGAATGCCGAAGGGCTTGGGATAGATCATCCCGTGGACGGCGACGTGATCATCGCGGTAGGCTAGGGCGGAAACGCCGCCGCTGCGCACTTCGGGCTTGAACTGGTTGCGGAAGCCCGATGCGCCGAACTCGGCCACTTGCCCTGCGAAGATCCCGCCCAGTCCATCGAGCCTGACCGGGATCGACATCATGGCGACCGTCATCAGTCCGCCAGTGCGCTCGGTGCGGTTGGTGCTCTGTCCGTTGAACACGCCGACGCCGAATGCGCCGTAGTTGCCAAACAGCTTCTGCCCGTCTGCCGAGAGGTCATCCCAGATCTTCTGGATCTTGACGGGTGTGAAGTAGGCCACAGCACCGATGTCGCGTTCGCTGGGCACGTGCGCATTGATTCCGTCGGTCCGGTCAAGCGGGATGCGGTTCGATGAGGACTGCATGTTTTCCCAGCCGAACGGGACTTTAGACTGGCCAAAGCGCAGCCGCAGCGTCTTGGCCTTGTCCAGCCACACATCGGCATAGGCATCGCGCATCTGGAAGAAGTTTTCGCGCCGCTCGGTGCCGGACTGGTTGCTGACCGCGCTAGCCAGATCACCCTGCATATAGAGCGAGACTCGGTCCGAAATGTCACCCTGCACGATAAGACGGGCGCGGCGGATCGAGAAGCCGCCGTTCTCGTTGATCCCCGAATCCTGCACCGAACGCAGGCGCGAAATTCCGGCATCGGCCACCTTGGGCCCCGAAATGATCTCGTTCATGCGCAGCTGGGTGTAGCCGCGCAGCATGATCTTTTCGTGCCAGGCTTTCTTCTTCTCGTGCGCGGCGGGCGCATGTGCCGGTGCAGCCTCAGCAGCGGCAAGCTGCACTGGCGCAGCGGACGGCGCAGATGCCGGGCCAGATGCCGGTGCTGCCATCGGCGCGGTCGCAGCGGCGGTAGCCGTGGCGGGCGCTGCGCGATTGGCGGCGACGAGCGCTTCGACCATGGCGGTCAGCCGATCGACTTGCGCCTGCAGCGCAGCGATCTTTGCATCCGGGCTAGTGGCTTCGGTTTGAGCGTGGGCAGAACCTGCTGCGCCGATGAGGCTGCAGGCCAGAAGGCTTGCGCGAAATGCCTTGGTATTCATGGTCTGAGCCGCTTTCCGATCCCTGTTGACCGGCTCGCCGCTAGGCGGCTGGCATGACACTTTGATGACAGTTATATTGCGATCATGACGGTATCAGTTGAGCGGGTTAACGCCAAAATACTGATTTATATATGTTATCGGTTCGCGTTCATGACTGTCATACGCGGAAAAATGTCACGAAGCGGAAATGTTCGCGCGAAGCGACCGTGAATCAGCCTCGCGCCAGCACGGCAAACTGCGCGGCAGCGGCGAAAGCGGCGTGGCGGCGGCTGCGGCGGGCCAGCGCCTCTTCATCCTTGCCCCAAAGGTCGGCCTGCCAGTCTTCCTCAAGATTGGCCGCGTCCCACAAAGCATCGATATCCGCGCCGGGCTCCACCGCCAACAGGCCAAGCAAGAGCGAGGCGGCGAGCGACGCGGTGTTCTTGACCGCCGCCAGCGTGAAACCATCGCGCCCGCCGAGGTCCTCGCGCAGGCGGGCAAGCGTTTCTGGGGGCTGCGGGCGATGCATGATCCCGGCGACTCGCACAAAGCGTACCTGCCAGCGCTCTTCCGCAGCCGTCAGCACCGGCTCCCAAACGGTGCGCTGGCGGATGCCCAGCGCCTCGTCCGGCTCAGCGCGATAACACAGCGTGTCGGTTTCGGCATAAGGCATAAGCTCGTCGACCACGGCAGCCTTGCCGGGGCAGACAACATCGATGGCGTAATCGGCAAGATCGCGCAGCACGAACGCGGCGGGATCGAGCGTTTCGCCCTGACCGGACCATTCGGCGGCAAGGGCCTCGGCAAGCGGGGCGCTGGGCACAATCTGCGCCCGCCCGCCCACAGTGCGCAAGGGCCGCCCATCGAGCATGACGCGAAAGCCGCCACCTTCGACCGCGACCGTGACAGCCTTGTAGAACCGCTTCACGGCTTGCTTTTCCAGCGTCTCGCGAGGAGCTTCGGCGCGGCGAAGAATTCGGCAAGGCCCGCCAGAACCAGCACAAGGCCCAGAGCTTCGGGCAATTTCGGCAGCCAGCTGACTTTGCCCGAGATGATCAGCACCCCGGCAAAGGCCAGCAGCGCGCCGGACAGGCGCACCAGTTGCAGCACGGCAAAGCGCGCGGCGGCTGGATCGCGCGGCGACGGCGGGTTCATTCCATGCCCTTCAGCAGCAGGCGCAATTCGGCGATTGAACCGGCCACCGCTTCGGCTCCGGCCTCCACCAGATCGCGCGGGTGGTGATAGCCCCAATCGACGCCGATGGCGCGGACCCCGGCGTTGACGGCCATCGCCATATCAAACGAGGTGTCGCCGATCATCGCCGTTTCCCCAGCCGCCGCGCCGGTGGCCGCAAGGCAGGCATCGATCATGCTGGGGTGCGGCTTGGAAGGGTGCCGGTCGGCGGTCTGCAGCGTCACGAAATGGCCGGTGAGGCCGTGCGTTTCGAGGCAGTGGACGAGCCCCCGGTCGCTTTTGCCCGTGGCGACGCCGAGCAGCCAGCCAGCCTCGGCGAGTTCCTCGATCAGGGCGGCGATGCCATCATAGAGCGGTTCGGCAACCTGCCCGGCCATGCGCCGCTCGCGGAAGGCATCACGGTAGAGCTGGGCCAGCAGCGTATGATCATCGGCAGAACCTTCAGGGCGCAGGCGGCGCATGGCTTCGGGCAGCGAGAGGCCGACAACCCTGCGCGTGGCGTTGCGATCCGGCGGTGAGAGGCCTGCCGCCGCAAAGGCCGCATCCATTGCCGCGCAGATATCGGCCTGGCTATCGACCAGCGTGCCGTCACAATCGAAGATGGCGAGACGGATCGTCATGCAGCCAGTTGCTCCATCAGCGCGGCCAGCGCGAGCTTGCCCTCGGACCTCAGGCCCTCGATCAGCCGGGCGCGCTCCTCGGCGGGCTTGTTCTGGGAAAGCTTGACGGTTGGCCGCCAGGCTTCGACCGTCAGTTCAAAGCCCACGATCATGTCCATCATCCGGTCGCGCTTGATCCGGGCCATCTTGTCCATGGTCCAGGGCGTGCCTTGCGCCACTCGTGCTTCGTGATGCGCGGAAACCTGCTCCAGCATCGCGTGCAGCCCTGTTCGGTCCATCCGCCGCACCGGCCCCTCCATTTCGAGCGCGAGGTAGTTCCACGTCGGCACCTGATCGGGATCGGCGTACCAGCGTGCCGAGATATAGCCGTCCGGCCCGTTGACCACCGCTAGCGCCCGCGCGCCATCCAGATGCCGGGTGAGGGCATTGCCGAGCGCGAGATGAAAGCGCAGCGTGCCTGCATCCGTCAGCAGCAAGGGCGCATGGGCCACACGCGGTCCGTCCGGTGTGGCCATAAACACCATGCCGAAGCCAGTTTCCGCAATCAGCGCGGCAAACAGGGCGCGCTCATCACCTTGGGCAGCGCTCTGCGGCTTCGGGCGGAAGGCGGGATTGGGGTGCATCAGGGCTTCGGACCCCGGCGCGGCGGCTTGCCGCTTCCCGGCTTCGGCGCGCTCGTCCTTGCCGGAGCGGACTTCGCCGGAGCGGACTTCGCCGGAGCGGACTTCGCCGGCGCGCGGCGCACCGGCTTGCCGCCGTTGGCTGCGCGTTCCGCTGCATTGCGTTCCGCCGAAGCGCGTCCTGCCGAAGCGCGGGCCAGTGCGGTGCCGGTGGGAGCCTTGCTGCCCGGCCCCTTCTTCACGTCCGCGCGCGGTTTGGGCGCGGTGCGGCCGCTCGGCGGTGCATCGGCTCGCTTCCGGCGCTCGCCCCGGCGTTCCTTGCGGTATTCCTTGGCATGAGCCTTCGCGGCGCGCTTCTCGATTACCTTGTCGGGCACGAGCTTCACCGGTTCCAGTGGCAGTTCGCCGTCGGCTTCCTCGAAGCCCAACTGCGCCATGCTGGCGGCGAAGTGCTCTGGCAGCGGCGCGGTCACATCCAGCAGATCGCCCTCGGGGTGCTCGATTCGCAGCCGCCGCGCGTGGAGGTGCATCTTGCGGCTGATCGAGCCAGTGAGGAACGCGGCTTGTCCGCCATACTTGCCATCGCCCACGATGGGGTGGCCAATCGCCGCCATATGCACGCGCAGCTGGTGCGTGCGGCCCGTCAGCGGTTGCAGTTCGACCCAGCACGCGGAGTTCCCCGCGCGGCCGATCACGCGGTAGCGCGTGCGGGCAGACTGGCCGTGTTCGGTCTCGTCGACCATCATCTTCTCGCCGCCCGTGCCCGGCTGCTTGGCCAGCGGCAGTTCGATCAGGCCGTCCTTGATCTCGGGCACGCCGGTGATCAGCGCCCAATAGATCTTGCGCGCGGTCCGCCCGGAAAAGCGCTTGGAAAAGAACGCCGCGCTGCCCGGCGTGCGCGCGATCAGCAATACGCCCGAGGTATCCTTGTCGAGCCGGTGGACGAGGCGCGGGCGCGGGCCCTTCTCGTCGGCATAGGCATCGAGCAGGCCATCGACATGCTCGTGCGTGCCGCTGCCGCCCTGTGTGGCAAGGCCGGGGGGCTTGTTGAGCACGATGGCCGCGCGGTCCTGCGTGAGCACCATGCTTTCGGCCAGCGTGATCTGCTCTTCGGTCAGCGGCTTCTTGGGCCGTGTGCCCTTGATGCCCGCAGGCGCGGAGCCGCCCGGCGGCACGCGCAGAACCTGCCCTTTTTCGAGCCGCGTATCGACATCGGCGCGCTTACCATCGACCCTGAGCTGCCCGGTGCGTGCCCAGCGTGAGACTGTGGCGAAACCGACGGCAGGCAGATTGCGCTTGAACCAGCGGTCCAGCCGCACGCCGTCATCATCCTTGGTGACGGTGAACTGGCGGACATCATCCGGATTGCCGCCGTTGTTGTTGGATCCGCTCATGTGGCCACCCGCATCAGCCAGAGACCGCCAAACAGCGCAGCAAAGCCTGCCACGAGCGAGAGCGCGACATACGCCGCCGCCAGCCCAAGCGCGCCGCGTTCGGCAAAAACGGCGAATTCCAGCGCGAACGATGAAAACGTGGTGAAACCGCCCAGCACACCCACGCCCAGCAACAGGCGCCAGTGTTCGCCGCCGCCACCCGAACTTGCGCCGTAGCGTGCCAGCCAGCCGACGAGCAGGCCCATCG
Organism: Novosphingobium sp.; assembly: GCA_044379435.1. Classification (GTDB taxonomy): domain Bacteria; phylum Pseudomonadota; class Alphaproteobacteria; order Sphingomonadales; family Sphingomonadaceae; genus Novosphingobium. Next base: position 965 of record JBIPOH010000179.1, on the reverse strand, counting down.
CCGCACTGCCCAGCACGTTGACGGTCAGCGTCGGCCATGGGAAGGCACTGGCGGCCTGCGGGCCGATCAGCGCAAGGAACAGGCGGCTGGTCTGGTGGCGCAGCCATGCGCCAAGCGCACCGCCCGCGGCCACAGCAAGGCCCGGCGGAACGCTGGCAAGCAGAGGTGATGATGAAGTCATTGGGCATGCCCCTAACGCAGGCCATCGCCAAATGCACGAGATTGCTTGCCTTGCCGGGGCTCTTTTGGTAGCGGGCGCCCCATGAGAGCCGATCCGTTCGGATTCGGCGCATTTCGTATTTCTACCATTTCCGGCAGGGAACGGTTCCAAATCAAGGCGCATCCCGCGTGTGCGGGCTCTCGCCATCAGCATTGAGGTGTAGCGGTTTATGCAGATTCTCGTTCGCGACAACAATGTCGACCAGGCCCTTCGCGCGCTCAAGAAGAAGCTGCAGCGTGAGGGCGTGTATCGCGAGATGAAGCTGCGCCGTCACTTTGAAAAGCCCTCGGAAAAGCGCGCCCGTGAAAAGGCTGCAGCTGTCCGTCGCGCCCGCAAGATGGAGCGCAAGCGGCTTGAGCGCGACGGCGGCAAGTAAGCTGCCTTCGGGGCGGCTGATACCGCCCCTTAGCCTCTTGCGATAAGGGTCCGGCTGGGCCAAGAGGGCGCCGTATTCGCGGCGCCCTTTCGCTTGTCTGGTCCCGGTGGCCAGACGGTTTCAGGGCTTGGAATCGGAGCCGGTCCGCAGGCTCCGCAAAAGGGGAAGACATGTCGGAAATCACCCGCGTTCCGCTCCAGCCGATTGGCAAGGGATCGCTCACTCGCATCTGGATCGGCGTGGTCGCCGCGCTGCTGCTCGCTGCGACCGCTGCCTGGGCCGTGCGCTATCAGGGCCTCGTCGTCGAAACCCTCAAGGCAGGGTCTGGCCCTTCGCCGACCGTGGGTGATGTTGTTCTGGTCAACTATG
>JBIPOH010000178.1:0-6601 GCA_044379435.1 Novosphingobium sp. | reverse complement strand
TTCCGGTGACCCAATTCCGACGCCCAGCCCACGAGCCATGTTATCAGCGGCAAATCCCCCAAACACCAGCCCCCCACAGCACACGCCACATCGCCGCGCCCCATCCGCAATAGCCTTCAAGCTTTCCTACACCGCGAAATTTTGCATAGCTGAACGCCTCCCGCCCCTTTGCCGAGCCGCTCTGCCTATGCCGCAATCCATGCCGCCCGCGCTGTCATTGTTGATCGCCTCAGTCGATCAAACGCGCCCCAATGATCGAATGTCATTATTCCTCAGGACCGTGTCAACCTTGTCAACTTGCCGTTTTTGCACCGGCAGTGGCGCTTTCGCCGATTGCCGATAGACTGGCGCTTTGGCCCGCACGCACCGGAGTTTTGCATGGACCGCTTCCAGATCGGCCACGTCACTGTCCACCGTATCGAGGAATGGCAGGGCACCTTTGCGCCGCCGTCCTACCTCTTTCAGGGCTTCACGGCCGAGGGCTGGGACCCCCATGCCGAGGAGTTCGCGCCCGAATACTACGATCCGGCCACCGGGCAGCTCTATGCTTTCCTGCAAAGCTGGGTGCTCGATACCGGGCGGACGCGCATCCTGTTCGATACCGGCGCGGGGAACGACAAGGACCGGCCTAACATCCCGGTGTTCAGCAACCTGCAGACCGATTTCCTCGGCAATCTGGCCCGCGCGGGCTATCAGCCCGAGGATATCGATGTGGTCGTTTGCTCGCACATTCACATCGATCATGTCGGCTGGAATACGCGCCTCGTCGATGGGCGGTGGGAGCCGACTTTCCGCAACGCGCGCTATGTCCTCCCGCTGGCGGACCGCGCCTACTGGGATCCGGATGACGCGGCCTCCGGTCCGCAAGGCGTGGGCGCTGCGGTCAACGCCGGGATGTATGAAGACAGCGTCGCGCCGATCGTCGCCGCCGGGCGCGCCGAATGGGCCGAGCCGGGGTTTGCGGTGGCGGATGGCCTCACGCTCCACGCCTGCCCGGGCCACACGCCGGGCAGCATGATGCTCGAAGTGGCGGGGAAGGATGATAGCGCGCTGTTCGTGGGCGATGTCGTCCACCATCCGGCGCAGATCTACCGCCCGGAATGGAACAGCGTGTTTTGCGAAGCGCCCGATCAGGCCCGCGAAACGCGCCGCCACGTGCTGGAAATGGCCGCCGCGCGGCGCGCGCTGCTCGTGCCGGCGCACTTTGGCGGCAGCCATGTGGCCCGCGTCCTGAAGGAAGGCACCGGCTTCCGCCCCGTGCTCGGCACGCCCGCGTTGGGGTGATCTGCCGCGCGGCCGGGTGCCGGGAAAGTGCTGTCGCCCCCGGCGCAAACCTGCCATGAAGGGATGGTTCTCCTCCCGCGTGATTGGTCCGTCCCCGTGATCTCCACAAGTGTCCTCGTCGCAGGTGGCGGCGCGATTGCGCTGGGCGCCGTGGGCGGGCTGATGACGCCGATCGGGCCCTGGTATGCCAACCTCAGGAAACCCCGGCTCCAGCCGCCGAACTGGCTGTTTGGCCCGGCGTGGACGGTGATCCTGGGGCTGGCGGCATGGTCTGCCGCGGCGGCGTGGGATGCGGCGGCGACGGATGCGGCGCGCACCAGCGTGCTCATCCTGTTTGCCGTGAATGCGCTGTGCCACCTGCTCTGGAGCCCGCTGTTCTTCAAGCTGCGGCGGCCGGATTGGGCCTTGATCGAAGTCGTGTTCCTGTGGGCTTCGCTCGTCGCGCTGGTGGTGGGGCTGTGGCCGATCTCGCCGTTCGCGGCCCAGCTGATCCTGCCCTATCTGGCGTGGGTGAGCTTTGCGGCGTGGCTGAACTGGGCCATCGTGCGGCTCAACGCGCCGTTTCGCTAAAGGGCCTCACTGGGCCGGCGCAGGAAAGCTGATCGTCAGCACTTCCCATTCCTTTTCGCCGCCGGGCAAGTGAACCTTGCGCAAGTCTCCCACTTTCGCGCCGCGCAGCGCACGTGCGATGGGCGCGCTCCAGCCGATGCGGCGGGCGGTGGCGTCCTGCTCGTCGTCGCCAACCAAGGTGAGGACCATGCGATTGTCGTCCTCGTCAGCGATTTCCACCGTGGCACCGAACAGCACGCGGGTCTGGTCCGGCTGGCGTGCGGGGTCGATCACGCGGGCGGCCTTCATGCGCTTGGCCAGAAAGTTCAACTCGCGGTCGATCTCCCGCATCCGCTTGCGGCCATAGAGGTAATCGCCATTCTCGGAGCGGTCGCCGTTGCCTGCGGCCCAGCTGACGATTTCCACGATGGCGGGGCGCTCGGTGCCCAGCAGATGATCATAGCGCGCGCGCAGGGCGGCCATGCCGGCGGGAGTGATCGGGTTGCCATCGGGTTGCATGCGCGAGGCTCTAGCCGGGGATGGCGCGGCATGGAAGGTTGCCCCGGCGCGGGGCGGCGACTAGGGCAGGGCGGATTGCTGTTCCAACGAGGATACCATGGCCAAGACCATCGCGCTGACGCTGACTGAAGACGAACTCGAGATTCTGGTGGACGCGCTGGAAGCAGACCTCGAAGGCTATGCCGAAGCCGCCGAGGAAGCCCGCGCCGGTGGCAACAAGGATGATATCGAAACCTTCAAGCTGGCCGCGCTCAACATCCAGAAGCTGCTGGCCCGCCTGCAGGACATGCTGCCTGACTGAGCCTCAACCACTTCCTCAACCCGGCGTGGGTTTGCCGAGGAAATGGCTGAGCGGATTGCCGCCGGTGTGGGTGGCCTTGTCCGGATACATCGCTTCGTAGACAACGGCGTTTTCCATCACCCGCTGCACATAGTTGCGCGTTTCGGATAGCGGGATGCGCTCCAGCCAGTCGATCCAGCCGACGCTGCCGGTTCTGGGATCGCCATTGGCGCGGAGCCACTTGTTCACATTGCCTGCGCCCGCGTTGTAGGCCGCGATGGCGAGCGGATAGCTGCCGTTGTAGTATCTCAGCAGGCGCTGGAAATAGGACCCGCCGAGCTGAAGATTGAACCCTGCATCCTCGATCAGGGCGCTGGTGGAATAGGCAAGACCCAGCTTGCCCGCCTCTTCGTTTGCGGTGGGGGGCATCAGCTGCATCAGCCCGCGCGCGCCGGCGTGGCTGACCGCGTTCTGCGCAAACTGGCTTTCCTGCCGGGCGATGGCGTGGATCATCGTCCAGGCGTGTTCATACCCCTGCGGCACGGGAATGACCGGGAAGGCGATGTGCTGGAAATCGAGGAAGCCGCGCGCGGCGGCGGCTTGGCCCACGATCACGCCGAGATCACGGCGGCCCAGCTCGCGCGCCAATTGCGCGACGAGGACGTGCTGGCCCTCGGTCTGCTGCTGTTCGCTGATTTCGCGGAAGAAGCGCACGGTAGTGCGCCAGTCGGCCTCGCGCGCGGCTTCGCGCACGGCTTGCGTGAGGGGCGATGCGTTGAACCGGGCGCGTTCGTCTGCTGTGGGCTGAACATCGGCGGCGGGCGCAAAGTGCGGCACCGGGCGGCCGAGCCTTTCGAGCGCGAGGAGGCCATAGAACTGGTCGGCATAGGCACCGGCCAGCTCGAAATAACGCTGCGCCTCTGCGCTTTGCCCGGCCTGCGCGGCGGCAAGGCCGGCCCAGTAGAAGCCCTTGGAACGCGTGCCGGGCGTGCGCGCGGCGGCGCCATAGCGCCAGAACAGCGGCGCGGCATCGCGGCCGTTGCCCAGCTGGCGCAGCGCCTGCTGGCCGCCCAGCCACATCAGTGAGGTGTAATCATCGCGCAGATCATAGGGGAGCTGGCTGATATCCTCGCCCCGCGCGAAAGCATCGTCGATCCCGGCGGCAATGCGATAGGCCGTGCGGGCGTCGCCTGCTGCCGCCGCGCCGCGCGCGTTGGCGAGCAGTTCGTCCACCCACTTTTCGCGGCTGAGCGGCTGGCGGGCAAGCAGCGGGCGACCCGCGATCAGCGCTTGCGCAGCGGCGCCATTGCCCTGACGGCGCAGCTGCCGCGCGCGCGACCACACGAAGCCGGGATCGGAACCCAGCACCTCGCCGCTGGTGCCTTCTGCAGCGGCATAAGGATCGAGGCCGATCAGCGTGGCCTGACGCGCGGCAAACAGGCCGCGCAGCGCCGGGCTGAGCCGCGCGGTCTGCCGCGCGGCGGGGGAGGGGTTACCGGCCCAGAGCAGGGCTTCCATCCGCGCGTCCTGATCGTCGGGCGTGAAGGTGCTGCCCCACAGGCTCAGGATCGCGGTTTCCGCCGCCTCGCTCATCGGGCCGCCGCGCCATGCTGCGCGGGCCTGCGCATCGGCTTCGGGGCGGCCGAGTGCCTTCAGCGCAAGGGTATATTGTGCGCGGGCCGAGTTGGTCAGCGGTGGCACGCGGTCGAAATAGGCGGCGACGCTGCTGGCTTCGGCGGATTGGCGATCGAGTGCGGCTTCGGCGAAGCGGCGCAGCTTGGTCTCTTCCGGGAAGCCCCGGTAGCTCATGATGAAGCTGGCATAATCGCCAAAGGCAAACCGGTCCGAGCCGACGAGCATCTGCCAGCGGCTGATCGCCTGCGCCATCGGGCCTTGGCCTTGCGCGATGAGGCGCGCACGGGCGGCATCCCACGCCGCCCCGGCGGGATCGGCATCGCTGGCGTGGCAGGCTGCCGAAGCGGCCAGTACGGGCAGCAATGCAGTGGCCAGCAGGAGCTTTCGCAATTTCACATTCATCTCCAAGCTGGACATTCCGGCTATCGTCTTCCTATCAGGCGTTTCGGCGGCGCTCCGGCAGGGGGCGGCGCGCCAGTGCAACGCCTTGTGGCGCAGATCGAAGGGCAAAGTCCATGTTTTCCGGCTCCATTCCGGCTTTGGTGACACCTTTTCGCGGCGGGGTGTTCGACGAGAAAGCATTTCGGCGGCTGGTCGACTGGCAGATCGAGAATGGCTCCAAGGCGCTGGTTCCCTGCGGCACGACGGGCGAGGCGAGCACGCTTTCCAACGCCGAACACCACCGTGTGATCGAGGTCTGCGTGGAGCAGGCTGCGGGCCGGGTGCCGATCATTGCGGGCTGCGGTAGCAACGACACGATGAACGCACACTTGCACATGACGTTCTCGCGCAAGAGCGGCGCTGCGGCGGCGCTCTGCGTGGCGCCCTACTACAACCGGCCAAGCCAGGCGGGGCTGCTGGCGCATTTCGGCTATCTGGCGGAAAACAACGAGCTGCCGATCATTCTTTACAACGTGCCGGGGCGCACGGTGACCGATATCCTGCCCGAGACGGTGTGCGAACTGGCGCGCCGCTATCCGGACAAGATCGTGGGCATCAAGGACGCGAGTGGCGACCTTTCGCGCGTGACCGATCACCGCATGGGCATCGGCAAGCATTTCTGCCAGCTCTCGGGCGATGACGAACTCGCGCTTCCCGCCAACGCAGCGGGCGCGGTGGGGTGCATTTCGGTGACGGCGAATGTCGCCCCGCGCCTCTGCGCCGATTTTCAGGCGGCCTGCGCGGCGGGTGATTTCGAAAAGGCGCGGGAGATCAACGACCTGCTCTACCCGCTGCACTATGCGATGTTCGAAGATGCCTCACCCGGCCCGGTGAAGTATGCGCTGAGCCGCGTGCACGACTATATCACCGAGGAACTGCGCCTGCCGCTGGTGCCCTGCAGCGATGCGGCGCGTGCGGCGGTGGACGCGGCGCTGGCGCATGCGGGGCTGGTCTAGCAGCGCAGTTTATCGGGCCGGTTCCAGCTTCGTGTTGAGCATCCAGCCGACATTGTCGTTTTCGTCGGCGACTTCCCACCACAAGCCGTCCTTGGTGCCGGTGGGATAGACCGTTGCGCCCGGCGGGAGCGTACGGATGATCGCTCCGCTCGCGGCAGCGGTCTTGCGCATGGTGCTGGGGGCTATGGTGACATAGCTCTTGGTGGGCGATGCTTCGGCCGTGCCTTCTGCGCCCGGCTGGACGCCGCCAAGTTCGGTTACCAGTTTGGAATAGGCATCGATGAAGGCCAGCGTCACGATCCGGCCAATATCGGTGCTGTCATACCCGCCGCCAACCGCGCCGGCGCCGATACCGCCGAAAAACCCGCCGCCAGCGCCAAACCCGACATCGTTCTTGGCGGCATAGCCTTCAACCGTGGCGATGGTTTCGGTGGTGCGAACGTTGGTGACCGAGAGGACCGTGTTCGCTTCAAGCTTGCGGCTGCGGATACCGCCGAGGATGCCGCCGAAAGCGCCACCGATGATCCCGCCAATAACGGCGGCACCGCCGCTGCCCTGCGCATTGCCATTGGCAGCCTGCACCTCAGCCACGAGGACATAGTCTGCCGCCTTGATCTGGTTCTGCCCCACATTCGATCGCCGCTGCAGACCGAGCGTGCTGCCGATATCGCGCTCGGTCTTGGCGGCATCGAGCCCGCTGCCGCGATCAACCAGATTGAAGCACCCGGAGCGCTGCACGAAAACCTTGATCAGCTTTTGCGGCGGGGCAAGGCTGAATTGGGTCCAGCCGCTGGGATCATCGCCATCGATGATCGAGATCGTGCCCAGCTTGCGCGTGCAGCGGGGCACATCGGTCAGCGCTTTGCGTTGCAGCTTCTCTGCGTTCGAAGCCTTGGCCTGCCTTGGTTCAGCAAGCGCTTGCGTACTCAGTAAGGAA
>JBIPOH010000177.1:0-6681 GCA_044379435.1 Novosphingobium sp. | reverse complement strand
GCGAAGCACAAATGGGGAGGTGGCAGCGCGCAGCGCTGACGGAGGGGTAAAAACCGCCACATCCCATCCCCCATCGTCGGCCCGTGCCAGACACGGGCCTTGGCTTTCTTGTTTGCGATTGTACACCTTGCAAACTCAATGGACGAGCGCGGCTAGACCCGAATTGCGATAATCACCAAAACAGCCAAAACTGCCCATAACAAGCGTGTCGCCGTAACCGCCTTGTGGTTGAGCGTTTCAATTTGTCCATTGAGCAAGGTCAGATGGGTTACGAGCAGCACCATGTCGTGTCGTGTGTGTAAGGTGGCTCGCCTCACCTCGTGCTCACTGATTGGCGCCCCGGTGTCAGAAGCATCCAAGGCAATAAGGTCGGTCTGCACCTTAGCGGCGAAACAAGCCCACTTTTTCGCGTTCGGGAAATTCACTCTGATTTCTCCGGCGCAGATTTGTGGTTCGCCACCTTACGTAGCTTATCAAGCTCACTCCGGCCCAACAAGGCCCTCTCCATTTCTCTGGAACGCATAAACGGAGGAGTGTACATCAAGAACGGTTTGAGGCGATAAAAGGGAAGCTGTCTTGAATACTCGGATCGGGAATATCGCCTTTAAGGACCCTGTCAACGAGGCGGCTAAAGAGGTTTGTGTCCAAAAAATAGTTTGGATAGGCCCTCTTCAATGCATTGATATTATCCACTGATACTAGGACAATTTGGTTTGGTGATTTATCAGGCAGCTGGCTTTCAAGAAATGTATAAAGCGTATTTGCTTCTTCTGATTGTTTTGCTTTGTATCGTCTTACAGTAATTTTTAATGCTTCTGGATCAACCTCGACAATAAAGTATTTTTCGTCCTTTGCAGAGCCAAGTGTTGTAATTGTAGCGTTGTAGACTTGAAGCATCTCCTTGACGTGCAGTTTGTGGGCAAGCGCTTTGATCTCTGCTATCAAGATCTTCTTCATCGTCGGCGTGCTAGGAACCGGGGGGGTTTTCTCGATTGCTGCGATAGCCGAACCCATAAGCGCGAAAAATCGAAGCCAGTCTTCGTCCCCCTGATTGGACTTCAGAGCTTGCTTGGTGAAGATTCCTACCGCCTCAACGGCGGTTGCCCATGCGTGCTGGAACTGCGTTCTGATCTGCACCTCGACCCGCAGACCAGTGTACGCGGAGGTTTCAGCAGTCCCGCAATATTCGTATACCAAGTGATAGCAGCGGTATCCGTCCGCCTTCGGCTGATTGATGTAGTCCTTTTCGCTACGAAACTTGTGGTCGAACTTGCTGGCTTTGTATCCTTGGACGAGCCGGTAGACGCTCGTTAGGCGGCTAAAAACTGCACGGCAGCCAGCAATATCCTGCATCTGAGTCATGCGCATAGTTGGTTTGGCAACCAGTTTTTTGTGTATTGATTCCAATCGTTTTGACCGCTGCGCCACAATTACGGAGCGCTCAACTTTCCGCGCCTTGTTGCGAAGCGTGATTTGAAATGTGTTCAGCGGGTAGGCGTGTGCGGACCTCCAGTTGTTGAGGACCGCGAGGGCATGGAGGCCTTCTGCTGTAACGACTGGAAACTCCATTTTTTGAAGTGCCTTGCCGGCAGCATTGACCTCTTCCGGCTTAAACTCAGGCACCGCCCACGCCATATACGCACCTCCGACTCAAGATGTGCGAGTTTACCGCATCTTCATTAAAGTGGGTACGCCGAGTGAAGTGACTTCTTTGATTTCACGGTTCTCCCTTTCCTACACACCCCCACTCATGCCAAACTGCCCCCCTTTTGTTCCAAAGGGAGTCACAAGGCATGGCACCGCACACCACCAGCAGTTTCGGCCGGGGCTGGATCCCGATGGAGCGCGATATCGGGCTCCCCCATGATGTGTGGCCCGCGCAGCGTGGCGCGCTGCCCTTCACGCCCGAACGGCAGGTGCGGTTCCTGCATCACCTTGCCACCAGCGGCCATGTCCGCCGCGCCTGTGCCATGGTCGGCGTTTCGGCGCAGGCGGCCTATGTCTGCAAGCGGCGCGATGCCGCTTTTGCGCGCGGGTGGGATGCCGCGCTGATCCTCGCGCGCGATGCGGCCGAAGAAGTGCTGGCGCAGCGCGCGCTCGAAGGCACGCATGAGACGATCTTCTATCGCGGCGAAGCCGTCGGCAGCCGGGTCCGCTTCGATGGCCGCCTGCTCCTCGCGCACCTCGCCCGGCTGGATCGCCACCACGAACAAGCCGCCGCCGCCGCGCCCGTCGCCGCGCGCTTTGATGAGTATCTGGCCGAACTGCTCACGGGCGAACCCGCGTTCGAAGTGCCCTTCGATGATGCCGATGCCCCGCCGCAGTGGTCGCCCGCGCAGCCCGAACGCGAAGAAGCGCTCCTCGCCGCGCGGGAGGCCGCGCTCTATGCCTTCCCCGCCGATCTCGCCGATCTGCCCCCGGAAGCCCTGGCCGAGCTGGAACCCGATTTCGACCTTCATGGCGATCCCGCTGCCCCCGATCCGCAAGACCTCTGGTCCCGCACCCTCGCGCAAACCCAGTCCCGCGCCGAAGCCGCCGCTGCTGAGGCATGGGATGCCGCCGCTGAGGCCCGCCTCGCCGCGCTCGATGCCCTCTACGACCCCGACCCAACCACGCCCGATGAACCAGCAGAACCCATTCCTCCCCGAGCTTGTCTCGGGGAGGTGCACTGTCCCGCTCATCCTGAGCCTGTCGAAGGAAGAGGTGGTGGAGGGGTAAGCCCAACCCCAACCCCCGAAACCGCCATCGAAACCAAGTCCCTCCCATTCCCCCTCAGGACCGTGTCAACTGTGTCAACCTGCCCGCATTCCCGGCCCGCGCAGCAACGCAATGATATACTATTCCCCTTCGGTTCCCCCGCCACCTTTGGTAATGGCCGCGCCAATCCGTCCCGAAACACGTGCTGTCAGGAACAAGGCCCATGGTCCGCCACACTCTCGCCGTCCCGGTGTCTCTCGCCGCGCTGATCCTTTCCGCCCCGGCGCTGGCCCAAAGCGCGCAGATGCCCGCCTCGGCCCCCACTTCGGCCCTGCGCGGCCCGCCCGCGCCGCCCACGTGGGTGCTCACCGTCGGCGTCGCGCCCATCGTCGCCCCGGCATGGCAGGGCTCGCGCGATACCGCGTTCTCGATTTTTCCGGATATCCGCTTGAACTACAAGGATTCCGTCTTCCTCTCCGTGCAGGAAGGGCTGGGCTGGAACATGATCAACCGCGATGGCTGGAAGATCGGCCCCATCGCCCGCATCCGTTTCGGGCGGCAGGAATCGACGGGCGGCTCGCCCTTTCTTGTCACGGGCGGCAGCGAGGCTCTGCGCGGCTTCGGCGATGTGAAGCTGGCGGGCGAATTCGGCGGCTTCGTGCAGTATAACCTCGATCGCCGCGTCGCCCTGCGCACCGAACTGCGGCAGGGCGCGGGCGGGCACGAGGGGCTGGTGGCCGAACCCTCGATCCGCTTCTCCGATCGCGCCGGTCCCTATCGCTATTCGCTCGGCCTGCGCTCCACCTTCGCCAGCGCCAAGTACACGCAGGTCTATTTCGGCGTCACCCCGGATCAGGCCGCCCGTGCGGGCCTTCCGGCCTACCGCACCGGCTCGGGCCTCGTTTCGGCGGGCATCGGCGGCACGCTCACCCGTCCGCTGGGCCAGCGCGGCCAGCACGGCGCGATCACGCTGCTGGCGGGCTATGATCGGCTGGGCGATGTGGTGGCCGATAGCACGCTGATCCGCCAGCGCGGGCGGCGCGATCAGGTCACGCTCGGCCTCGCTTATGGGTATCGCTTCACCTGGAAGTAGCGCTGCGCGGGCAACCGGGCTAGGAGGCGGCGATGCCGCGCTTGTCTGTGCCCTTGTTGTATCCGCTGGCGTGCAGCGCCGCGCTGCTGCCCCTCGCGGCGAAGGCAGAGCCAGCGCTGGTCCCGCCCGGTGAACGCCAGCTGGCACCCGCCGCGGCGGCTGATCCTTCCCGTGAGGATGCCATGCGCTGCCTCACGCTGGCGGTGGCCCACGAAGCCGGCAACCAGCCGCGCGCCGGGCAGGAGGCCGTGGCCGAAGTGGTGCTCAACCGGCTCGCGCATCCCGCGTTTCCGAAGAGCGTGTGCGGCGTTGTCTGGCAGGGCTGGCGGCGCGGGAGCGGGTGCCAGTTCACCTTCGTGTGCGACGGCGCGCTGGGCCGCCGCCTCGATGATCGCACGATCCGCGCCGCGCGCATGGTGGCGCAGGCCGCGCTGGGCGGCACGGGCCCGGTGCGGGTTGCCGGCGCGCTCAACTACCACGCGACATATGTGCAGCCCGGCTGGGCCAATACGCTCGATCCTGTCGGACGGATCGGCGCGCACATCTTCTATCGCCCGCCGCCAGGTGCCCGCGCCGAGGGCGCGGCCGCGCCCGGGCAGCCGATCCGTTGGGACGAGCCCGATCACGCCGCGATTGCCCGTGTCTGGGCGCGCTATCGCGGCGTGGACGATGGGCCAAGCCTCGCCTCGCTGCTACCCGCTCCCGCTCCGGCAGCAGCGGCGCCTAGTCCGTTTGCGCCGTGGGGTCTGCCGCTGAACCTGGATCTTCAGGCGCCCCAGCGCAGCAGATAGGGCTGGCGGGCCTTGCCGGTCAGTTCGGCCACCACCCTCCGCCGCGCCTCAGCTCCGCCCGGTCCGCGGGCCACGGCGATGATCGTGACCACGCGCCCGCGCCAGTCCGCCGGATCGCTGATCGAAAAGACGGGGCGCTGGCCCGCGAGTTCGCGCTGCCGCTCGATAACGTCGGGAGTAGCCGCATCGCCGTCGTTCATCACCTGGATGGCGAGCGGATCGGCATAACGCTTGTCGAAGGCCGTGCCGTTGACTTCGACCGTGGCGATCCGCGCGATGCGTTCGACCAGCGCGGGCGTGAAGCCGCGGACATCGCCCAGCTCTTCCACGCTCGTTGGCGGGCCATTGTGGGGGGCATAGCCGCGCGGCCGATAGAATTCGCGCTCGGCCCCGTTCGCGCGGGGTTCGTCGTCCTGATCGATCCAGTCGTCGAAGCTGTCACGCAGGATCTCGATCTGGTCCTGCGGCAGGTTCAGCGCGGACAGCAGCCAGCTCATGTTCTCGCCGTCGATGCGGTTGAGCATGATCTTGCCCGCCTCGTCCTCGATGCGGATCGACACCGGAACGTCGCCCCAGCTTTCGGTGTAGGTGCGCCCGTCAATCGACCAGCGCGTGGCCATGCCGGGGCGCGTAAGGTGGGCCAGCGCAATCTCCACGCCTGCATCAGCCGCCGCCATCAGCCGCGCGCGCGCCGTTTCGGCCTCCACCATGTCGAGCCGGGATGCCGTGAACGAAGCGGCGCCCGCCGCCACCGCCGCCATGACGCCGATGCCCGCCACCACGGCCAGCATGGCATAGCCGCGCTCGCGCCGAGGATGCAGGCCATGCCGCATCAGGGGATCTTGCCCTTGGTCTTGAATGGTTCGACCGACTGGATCTTGGCGCGCAGTTCCTCGGTGATCGCGGTCAGATCATCGGGTGTGCGCAGCACGTGCGGCTTGATGAGGATGATCAGTTCGGTGCGCTTCTGGGTGTTGTCGTTGTTGCCGAACAGCAGCCCGCCGAGCACCGGAATGCGCGAGAGGATCGGCAGGCCGTTCTTGCCGAAGCTCTTGTTGTCGCGGAACAGGCCGCCCAGCGCGATCACCTGTCCGTCCTGCACCGAAACCGTCGTGGCGACGCGGCGGGTGGAAATCGTCGGCGAATTGGAAACGCCGGTCCGCGTGGGCAGGACGTCGCTGACTTCCTGCGATATATCGAGCAGCACGGTGCCGCTCACGTTCACGCGCGGGGTGATCTTCAGGATCACGCCGGTATCCCGGTATTCCACGGCATTCGATGTCGCGAGCCCGCCGCCGATTCCGGTGGGCGTGCTGATCTGCTGCGAAAGTATGGGCACCTGATCGCCCACCTGCAGCGCGGCCGTCTGGTTGTTGAGCACCATGAGCTTGGGCGCGGAGACGACCTTGACCGTGGTCCGTTCCTCCAGTGCATTGAGCGTGGCGCGGATATTGTTGTTGTTCGAATAGAAATAGGAAAAGCCGGGGAACGTCCGCGTGGGATTGGCGGTGTTGCCCTCGGTCAGTGCGAAGTTGGACTCGCCGGTCTGGAAGTTCCACTGCACACCATAACGCAGCCCGTCGTTGAGGCCGACTTCGGTGATCGCCGCCTCGATCATCACCTGCAGCGGCTGCACATCGAGCTTGCGCAGCGCGTCCTCGATGATCGCGTAATCGTGCGCCGAGCCATAGACCACGACCGCGTTGTTGTTCTCGTCGGACGAAACGCGGACCCTGAGCGGGGAAGCGGCGGCGCCCCCGCCTGATCCCCCGCCAGATCCGCCTGTACCGAACCCGTCGGACTGGCCGGGCGCGGGCACCTGGCGGGCCATGGGGCGCCCCAGCGTTCTGTCTCCACCGCTGCGCTGATCGGGCGCGAAGGGATCTGCGTTATCCGCCGCTCCGCCGGTTGCCCCGCCTGCTGTCCCTCCGCCAAGGTCGCCGCCGCCCCCGCCAAAGCCGAAGCTGGCGTTGATCGTCTTGACCAGATCGCGCGCGCGGCTGTTCTGCACGCGGTAGACATAGAGCCTCGGTTCGTTGCTGGTGCCTTCGCGGTCGAGCACTTCGACCCAGCGGCGCACGTCCTCCAGGTATTGCTTCT
>JBIPOH010000176.1:0-6685 GCA_044379435.1 Novosphingobium sp. | reverse complement strand
CGCGGCGCCTTGGAATCAGGGCCGCCGCATTGATCGGCCACGGCCAAGCGCGGATCGCCCAGCCGCTGCACCGCGCCGGTCGCCAGATCGAACACGGCAGGCACCTCGTGCCGGTCCTCTGCCAGCACAGCGCCAATCCGCCCGCCGCCCAGATTGACGGGCCGCTGCACATAAGTGCCCACCGAAGACGCCACCACGCGTGTCGTACCGCTGGCCACGGACGTCTCGGCAAGGCGCGGCTGGCTGTACTGGTTGAGCTTGGGCACATCGCCCACGAGATGCGCGATTTTGCTGCCATCGGCAGACCAGATCAGCGCCTGCCCATAGGCCGAGGGCAGCTTTGCCACCACGCGCGGCGCGGTGCCCGGCCCAGAACTTGGTTTGGCGTCCACCACTTGCAGCCACTGCGTTGCAGGCGCGGACGAATCCATCGCATGATCAGCCAGATAGGCGACGGACTTGCCATCCGGCGCCCACTCCGCCGCGCTGGCATCGAATGCATCCGAGGCCGTCAGCCGCGTTTCGGTTTTCGTCGCCACATCGAACAGCGCCAGATGCGTGTGCATGGACGCGGTGATGAAACCCACCCCGTCTTCCTTGAACTTCACATCATCGACCACCACCGGCAGAGGGCGTTCTGCATCGTCCTTCGGAGGTTCGGGCGCCGGATCGCTGATCGTCAACAGCAGGGTCTTCGCATCGGGCGACCAGCGGAACGCAGCGATTTCGCCCTTCACATCGGTCAGCTTGCTGGCTTCGCCCCCGCGCCGGTCGAGCAGCCACACTTGCGCCTGCTTGTCCTTGCCGCGCTTGGCCAGAAAGGCGATGCTCCGCCCATCCGGACTGAAGCTGGCGGCACTCGGGCTGTCCTCGCCGCTGGTCAGTTGCAAGGGCTCACCGCCCGCCAGATTGACCAGCCAAAGCGCCGTGCGCCGCTTGTCGGCCCCCAGATCGGCCGTCCCCAGTTCGTAAACCGCCTGCCTGCCATCGGGCGCACAGGCCAGCCCGCCCAGTGTGCGCATGGCGAGGATATCGTCGATGGTGACGGCATGGCGCGCTGCGGGGGCCGCCCCCTCGGCTACCGCCAGCGCCGGCAGCGCGGCCAGCACCGTACCTGCCAGCAGGCCCCAGCCCGTCCGCTTCAATCCCGCCATCGCTCGATCCCCCTAAAAACCGGACAAGCGTCAAGACTAACCCCGTGCGCCCCCCGCCGCAATCGGCAGCTTAAGCCCATGACATTGCCGCCCATCCGGCTAGGATGGGGCCATGGCTGGCAATCTCGAATTCAACACCTCGATGAGCGATGCACTCGTCGTCCTCGGCGCGGCCGGGATTGTCATCCCCGCCTTTGCCCGCGCGCGCATCACGCCTGTCATCGGCTTCATTCTTGTCGGCGTGCTGGTCGGACCATTCGGCCTCGGGCAGTTTGTCGCCTCGTTCCCCTGGCTCTATTACATCACGATCTCCCGGCCCGAGGCGATCCATCCCTTTGCCGAACTCGGGGTGATCCTGCTGTTGTTCGAGATTGGGCTGGAACTTTCGTTCGCCCGCCTCTGGGCGATGCGCGCACAAGTGTTCGGGCTGGGCGTTGCCAAACTCCTCCTCTCGGGCACCGTGCTGTTCGGCATTCTGCTGGGCATGGGGCAACCCCTGCCAGCCGCCGCCGGGCTCGGCATTGCGCTGGCGCTGTCTTCGACCGCGCTGGTCCTGCCTATCGCCGGAACGCAAAGCCCCGTGGGGCGCAAGGCGCTGGCCATGCTGCTGCTGGAAGATATCGCGCTCGTGCCAATCATCTTCGTGCTCGGCGCGTTCGGCGCGGGCGATGAAAGCGGCGCGCGGCTGATGGAAACCCTGTGGCGCGGCGCTTTGGTGGTGCTGGTCATGCTCACGCTGGGGCGCTTCCTTCTGCCGCGCCTGTTTGCCAGCGCCGCGCGGACCAAGAGCCCGGAGTTGTTCCTCGCGTTCAGTCTTCTGGTGGTAATCGCCGCCGCGCTCGCCACCGCAGGGGCGGGGCTTTCGCCGATCATGGGCGCGCTGCTGGCCGGGCTGCTGATCGCCGAAACCGATTATTCGCAAGAGGTCGAGACGCTGACTGCCCCGTTCAAGGGCCTCGCGCTCGGTGTGTTCCTGATTACCGTGGGCATGAGCATCGATGTGGCCCAGATCTGGCAGCAGCTTTCCGCCATTGCGCTCGGCGTGGGTGCAGTGCTGGCGGCCAAGGCGCTGATTACCGCGCTGCTGCTGCGCGTGCGCGGTGCCAGCCGGGGCATGGCCGCCGAAACCGGACTGCTCATGGCCTCCCCTTCGGAAACCACCCTGATCGTGCTCTCGGCGGCGGCAGCTGCCGGACTGGTCAGCCAGCCAACCGCGCAATTCTGGCAGATCGTCACGGCGCTCGGCCTCACGCTCACGCCTGTGCTGGCCATGGCAGGTCGCCGTCTCGCCCGCCAGATCGACCGGCAGCAGGAAGCCCCCGCGCAGGCGCTTCCCGCCGACGCCGAAGGCCGCGCGCTGCTACTCGGCTTTGGCCGGGTCGGCGAACTCGTCGGCGCGATGCTGGCACGCCACGATGTGCCCTGGCTGGCCGTCGACGCCGATCCCGCAATTGTCGCTTCGGGCCATGCCGCGGGGCACCCGGTGATCTTCGGCAATGTCGCCAACGGCACGCTGCTGGAAAAGCTGCATATCGATTCGGCACGCGCCGTGATCATCACGATGGACGAGCCTGTCCTCGTCAGCCGCACCGTGCGCAGCATTCGTGCCGCGCATCCGGACTTGCCGATCATCGTGCGCGCCCGCGATGCGGATCATGCCGCCGAGCTTTATCGTGCGGGCGCCAGCGATGCCGTGCCCGAAACCCTCGAAAGCTCGCTGCAATTGTCGGAAGCCGTGCTCGTCGACATGGGCGTCGCGATAGGCCCGGTGATCGCCTCGATCCACGAAATGCGCGACGAACTTCGCGAAACGATCATGCGCGGCGGTGGGCTTGACGAAAAACCCCGCCTCAAGGCAGCTGGGCTCGCGGCCGTTAACCCGCCAGCACGCCCTTAGCCGCGGCAATCGCCTCGGCTGCCTTGCTGCCATCCGGACCGCCGCCCTGCGCCATGTCAGCCCGGCCGCCGCCGCCCTTGCCGCCCAGCGCTTCGACGCCTGCGCGCACCAGATCGACCGCACTGACCGTGCCAACGAGGTCCTCGGTCACCGCTGCCGCAATGCTCGCCTTGCCATCGTTGACCGCGACGATCACCGCCACGCCCGAACCCATGCGCGCCTTGGCCTGATCCAGCAGCCCGCGCAGTTCCTTGGGGTCCATGCCGTCCAGCACTTGCCCCGAGAACGTCACGCCGCCGACCTGTTCGTCCGCCGGAGCCGCCGCTGCGCCGCCGCCCGATGCTCCGGCCAGCGCCAGTGCCTTCTTCGCTTCGGCCAATTCGCGTTCCAGCTTGCGCCGTTCGTCGACCAGCGCCGCAACGCGCGCTTCCACTTCATCGGGAGCAGACCGCAGCAGCCCCGCCGTGCGCCGCAGCGCTTCCTCGCGGCCCACCAGATAAGCGCGCGCGCCCGCGCCCGTCAGCGCCTCGATGCGCCGCACACCCGAAGACACGGCGCTTTCGCTCACCACCCGCAGCAGGCCGATATCGCCCAGCGCGCGCACATGGGTGCCGCCGCACAGCTCCACAGAATAGGGCTGGGATCCGGTGCCCATGCTGAGCACGCGCACTTCATCGCCGTACTTCTCGCCAAACAGCGCCATCGCGCCTGCCGCAATCGCGTCTTCCGGGCTCATCAGCCGCGTCGTGACCGGCGCGTTCGCGAGGATCTCGGCGTTCACTTCGTCCTCGATCGCCGCAATATCCTCTGCCGTCAGCGCGGTCGGCTGCGCAAAATCGAAGCGCAGCCGCTCGGCCGAAACCATGGAGCCCTTCTGCGTCACATGCGCGCCCAGCCGGCGGCGCAGCGCCTCATGCAGCAGGTGCGTCGCCGAATGGTTCGCCCGCGTGGCATCGCGCCGGGCCACATCGATGGCGAGTTGCACCGCATCGCCCACCTTGATCGAACCGGCCTCGACCGTGCCCTGATGCGCATGGATCCGCCCCAGCGGCTTGGCCGTATCGCTCACCGCAATGCGCAGGCCCTCGACGGTGGAGATCGTGCCCGCATCGCCCATCTGGCCGCCGCTTTCGCCGTAGAACGGGGTCTGGTTGGTGATGATGGTCACCAGTTCACCGGCCCCCGCTTCCGCCACTTCCTTGCCGTCCTTCACCAGCGCCACGACCACGCCCTCGCCCACATTGGCGGTATAGCCGGTGAACTCGGTCGCGCCTTCGCGCTCAGCGATGTCGAACCACACTTCGCTGTCAGCCGTCTGGCCGCTGCCCTTCCAGGCCGCGCGCGCTGCCGCCTTCTGCTGCGCCATCGCCGCTTCGAACCCGGCGCGGTCCACGCTCACCCCGCGCGCGCGCAGCGCATCTTCGGTGAGGTCATAGGGGAAGCCGAAGGTGTCATAGAGCTTGAACGCCGTGGTGCCCGGCAGGCTGTCGCCCTCGCCCAGATCGCCCGCTTCCTCGTCGAGCAGCTTGAGCCCGTTGGCCAGCGTGCGGCGGAACTGCACTTCCTCGCGCAGCAGGGTTTCCTCCACCAGCGGCTGCGCGCGGCCGAGCTCGGGGAAAGCCTGCCCCATTTCGGTGACGAGCGCCCCCACCAGCCGGTGCATCAGGGGCTCCTTCGCGCCCAGCAGATGGGCGTGGCGCATCGCGCGGCGCATGATCCGCCGCAGCACATAGCCGCGCCCTTCGTTGCTGGGCAGCACGCCGTCTGCCAGCAGGAAGCTGGTGGAGCGCAAGTGGTCCGCGATCACCCGGTGGCTGGCGCGGCTCTCGCCTTCGGCCTTGGTTCCCGTCAGGCTTTCCGAAGCGGCGATCAGCGCACGGAACGTGTCGGTATCATAGTTGTCGTGCTCGCCCTGCATCACCGCGGCGATGCGCTCCAGCCCCATGCCGGTGTCGATGCTGGGGCTGGGCAGGTTCGTACGGCTGCCATCGGCGGCCTGCTCGAACTGCATGAAAACGAGATTCCAGATCTCGATGAAGCGGTCGCCGTCCTCGTCCGGCGATCCCGGCGGCCCGCCGAAAATGTGCTCGCCGTGATCGTAGAAGATTTCCGAGCACGGCCCGCAAGGACCGGTATCGCCCATCGACCAGAAATTGTCCGAGGTCGGGATGCGGATGATGCGGTCTTCGGAGAGGCCCGCAATCTTCTTCCACAGGCCGAACGCCTCGTCGTCGGTGTGATAGACGGTGACGAGCAGCTTGTCCTTGGGCAGTCCCCATTCGCCCGTCAGCAGGGTCCAGGCATGGGTGATCGCCTGTTCCTTGAAGTAATCCCCGAACGAGAAATTGCCGAGCATCTCGAAGAACGTGTGGTGCCGCGCGGTGTAGCCGACGTTGTCCAGATCGTTGTGCTTGCCGCCCGCGCGCACGCACTTCTGCGACGACGTCGCGCGCTTGCTTGCGCGGGTTTCGAGGCCGGTGAACACGTTCTTGAACGGGACCATGCCCGCGTTGGTGAACATCAGCGTCGGGTCGTTGAACGGCACCAGCGGCGCAGACGGCACGATTTCGTGCCCGGCGGAGCCAAAGTAGCCCAGAAAGGACCGGCGGATTTCGTTGGTCGAGGTCATGCAATGCCGATTAGGCGAGGCCTCGGCGCGGAACAAGCACGTTTCAGCGCTTCCGGCGCGCTTGTCCCCATTCCGGTGGGGTTCGCGCCCTCCCGGTCAGGCCCAGCTGACGACTGGTCAAGTGTTGTCCGCGCTTGCAGTCACCAGCCAGACCGCTGCGGGAAAACACACATGCCCGCCAACATGGCGCGACTGGACAAGTTCGAGGAGGCCCCGCTCGAACGCGGCCCGCGCCTGATCGGGCAAGGTGCGGATCGCCGCTGCCGCAGGGCCGATCCGGCTGAAGAACGACAGCGCATCAGCCACGGGATTGGCGCCCGAACCTGCGACATAGGCGAAATCGAGGGGCTGGAAGGACACGTCGCGCCAGCCCTTCATGCAGCGGCGTGCGTGATCGGGATCGGCAAAGGCGAACGGCCCGGGCGGAAACTCCACCGCAGGCGCGGGCCGCCCAGGCGGCAACAGACGCGCGATTTCCGTGGCCCAGAGGTTTTCGGAGGCGGGGCGGAAGCAGGAAAAGACCATCCGCGCGCCCGGCGCGGCAATGGCAGAGAGGTGCGAAAAGGCGGCCGGAGGATCCGTGAAGAACATCACGCCGTGGCGGGAGACGTAGAGATCGGGAGCCGCGCCTTCGGCCTGCCAGCTAGCGGCATCGGCAACGGCAAACGCAAGATTGGCATGGCTGGCCATACGGCCACGCGCCGCATCGACGAGATCGGCGGAGATATCGATCCCGGTGATCTGCGCATCGGGGCGGGCGGTCGCCAACGCGATGGAGAGTTCTCCCGCGCCGCAACCAATGTCGATGATCTGCCTCCCAGGTTCAGCCTCGATGGCAGCGAGCAGGTGCGGTGTGAGCGCGGCAAAGCTGCGGTCCGTCCGTTCCCACTCGGTCGCCCAGTTCTGGCCGACCCTGCCTTGCCATTCCTGTGCGCCCGTCATGCCCGGCAGGCTATGCCCGGCAGCGGCAGGCGGCAAGCGTTAATGCGCCGTCCCGCATCAGGT
>JBIPOH010000175.1:0-6723 GCA_044379435.1 Novosphingobium sp. | reverse complement strand
CTGCTCTGCTTCGTCATCACGCGGATCAATCATATTCGCCGCGCGGGTGCTGATCCGGCACCGCTGCTGGCCATTTGGCGCAAGTATATCATCACGCGGTCGCTGCTGTGCACGCTGCTCAATGCCGCGGCGCTGATCTGGGCACCATCAGACCGGCTGCTGCCGCTGGTGATGTTCATTCTGGCCACCGATGCCATGGTGCTGTTTGCGCATTTCACGCTGCCGGTGACCGGCCTGTGGTCCTCGCTGATCTCCACGCTGGGCATGGCAACTGCCTTACTGCAGCGGCCCGAGGTGCCGGTGCTGCCGGTGCTGCCGCTGGTACTCCTGCTGATGGCCAGCGCCCATACGCGCATTTTCAATCTGCACTACATGTTTGCCACGCGCCGCTTGCGCACGCGCGAATTGCGCACTGCGAACGATATGATCGAATTGCTGCTCACGCAGTACCGCGACCATGGCAGCGATTGCCTGGTGGAAACCGATGCCGCCGGGATGATTGTCGAAGCGCCGGACCGGCTGTTTGATGCGGGCGAAGGGCCAGAGGCGATCAGCAAGGCGGCGCGCCGGCTCCAGCCGTTCCATGATGTTTGCGTATCGCGCACACGCGGCGGGCAGACGCGCTGGTTCGCGGTTTCGGGATGTCCGCTGCACGATCCGCAAGGGCGGCATTTCGGCTTTCGCGGCTTCCTGCGCGATGTGACCGACCGGCACGAGGCGGAAAGCAAGGTGCGTTTCCTTGCACAGCACGATCCGCTGACCCGGCTCGTCAACCGCGCCGAGTTTCACGAGCAGCTGGCGCTGTGCCTGCACGACCGGCGCGGACCGGGCAAGGTCGCGGCGCTGTTTGCCGATCTCGATCACTTCAAGCTGGTCAACGATTCGCTGGGCCATGCTGCCGGAGACCGTGTGCTGCAGGTGGCGGCGCGGCGGCTGGCGGCGCTGGCGGGGCCGAACGATGTTGTCGCGCGGCTTGGCGGCGATGAATTCGCGCTCCTGCTGAACCGCTCTCGCTCTGCGGACGCAGCCATGATGCTGGCACGCCGCATCGTCGAGGACCTGTCGCGCCCGATCGAGGTGGAAGGCCGAACGATCCAGATGGGCGCCAGCGTCGGTGTCGCGCTCGCCCCCGATCATGCCCAGAATGCCGATGAATTGCTGCGCGCAGCCGACATGGCGCTCTATGAGGCCAAGTCAGGCGGTCGCGGTCTGGCCGTGCTCTATCGGCACGACATGAAGCAGGTCCTGCTGGAAAAGCGGGCGCTGGAACTGGAGTTGCGGTCCGCGCTCGCGGGTGGTGAATTCGAGCTGTACTATCAGCCGGTGCAGGCGCTTGCCACCGACCGGATCGCCGGGTTCGAGGCGCTGCTGCGCTGGCACCATCCGGTGCGCGGGATGATCGGACCGGGCACGTTCATCGATATCGCCGAACGCAGCGGTCTGATCGTGCCGATTGGCGAATGGGTGCTGCGCGAGGCCATGGCCGAAGCCGCAACCTGGGCCGGGGACCTGACGGTGGCGGTCAATGTTTCGGCCGTGCAGATGCGCGGCGATGATCTGCTGCGCCAGGTCGTCTCGGCGCTGGCCGCAACCGGGCTTGATCCGCACCGGCTGGAACTGGAAATCACCGAAACCGTGCTGATGCAGGATCAGGAAGCCTGCCTTGCGCTGCTCCACCAGCTGCGCGGACTCGGCGTGCGCATCGCGCTCGATGATTTCGGCACGGGCTATTCCTCGCTGAACTACTTGCGCGCCTTCCCGTTCGACAAGATCAAGATCGACCGCTGCTTCATCGCCGATCTGGGCCAAGGCGGGGAAAGTGGCACGATTGTCGAGGCCGTGCTCGATCTTGCCGCGCGGCTCAACATGCAGACCATTGCCGAAGGGGTGGAAGATGCCGCCCAGCTCGAAGCCCTGCGCCAGCGCGGCTGCGCCCAAGTGCAGGGCTATCTGATCAGCAAGGCCATGCCGGCCACTGCGCTGCCGGTGGAGCGCGTGCAGACCCCGCACGCCGTCAGGCCAAGAAAGCCGCAAAACATCACATACGCGCCGGGCTGTGCCGACGCACCGATGGTGCGCCGACAGGCCTAGACCAGCTGGACGGGTTTCAGACCTTGCCGACGACGCTTTCGGGCAGATCCTTGCCGAACACGCGCTGGTAGTATTCGGCCACCAGCACCCGCTCGGTCTCGTCGCACTTGTTGAGGAACGAGAGGCGGAAGGCAAAGCCGGTGTCGCCGAAGATCGCGGTGTTCTGCGCCCAGCTGATCACTGTGCGCGGGCTCATCACGGTGGAGATATCGCCGGCGATGAAGCCCTTGCGCGTGAGATCGGCCACACGCACCATGTCTGCGGCGGTCTTGGCATCGAGCCCCGGCACCTTCTTGGTCACCACGTCGATTTCGGTCGCGGCGGGCAGGTAATTCAGCGCCACCACGATATTCCAGCGGTCCATCTGGCCCTGGTTGATCGCCTGCGTGCCGTGATAGAGCCCGCTCGTATCGCCAAGACCGACGGTGTTCGCCGTGGCGAACATGCGGAAATTGGGGTTCGGGCGGATCACGCGGTTCTGGTCGAGCAGCGTCAGCTTGCCTTCGGTTTCCAGCACGCGCTGGATCACGAACATCACGTCCGGACGGCCTGCGTCGTATTCGTCGAACACCAGCGCGGTCGGCGTCTGCAGCGCCCAGGGCAGCAGGCCTTCGCGGAATTCCGTCACCTGCAGCCCATCGCGCAGCACGATGGCATCGCGGCCAATCAGATCGATGCGGCTGATGTGCGCATCGAGGTTGATGCGGATGCACGGCCACTTGAGGCGCGCAGCCACCTGCTCGATGTGCGTCGATTTGCCGGTGCCGTGATAGCCCTGCACCATCACGCGGCGGTTGTGGGCAAAGCCCGCCAGAATCGCCAGCGTGGTATCCGGATCGAACACGTAGTTCGGATCGATATCCGGCACGCGCTCGTCAGCCACCGAAAAGGCCGGAACGGTCATGTCGACGGGAATGCCGAAAGTCTCCCGCACGCTCAGCGTGATATCGGGAGCGGCAAGGACGGTGGTGGCGCGATTGTCGGCCGCGTGGTTCGCTGTGTCGGTCATCGTTCACTCGCCTATACGCGGCGGCGGAAGGCTGCAATAAGCTTTGAGGGAGCCTATTGGAATCGGGAGCAGGTCTGGCATGAAACTCTATGGCGCGCTGCTTTCGCCGTTCGTGCGCAAGGTCGCTATCGTGCTGGCGGAAAAGGGACTTGCCTACGAAGCCCGGCGCGGCGGCCCGGGGACTACGGACCCGGAATTTCTGGCGGTCAGCCCGTTTGCCAAGATCCCGGTGCTCGATGACGATGGTTTCGTCCTGCCGGATTCGACCGCCATCGCGGTCTATCTCGATGCCCAGTATCCCGAACCTGCGCTGATTCCCGCTGCGCCGCAGGCACGGGGCCGGGCCATCTGGCTTGATGAATTTGCCGATACGCTCCTCGCCGAAGCCGCCATCAAGGTGCAGATGAGCCGCATTGTCGGCCCGCGCTTCCTCGGCCGCCCGGTGGACGAGGACATGGCCCGCGCAGGTGAGGCCGAATTGCCCCGCGCGCTCGATTATCTCGAATCGGTGGCCCCGGACGGAGGCTGGCTGCTCGGCGCGGATTTCACGCTGGCGGATATCAGCGTAGGGGTTGCCGTGCGCGCGGCAGAGTTTGTCGGCTGCCTTGGTGATGCCGCCGCCCGCCCGCGCATGGCCGCGTGGTTCGAGCGGGTGAAGGCCCGGCCCGCCTGGCAAGCAGTGGCGGAGCGCGAAGCCGCCCTGATCGCGCGCGCGCTGCCCGATCTGGCCGGTCGCTGATCGCCCCACTTTCCCTTGCAAATCCGGGAGCCTTCCTGATGGCAGAATACACGTTCTTCACCGTTCCCATGTCGCGCGCCCAGATTGCCCGCTGGGCCCTGCACGAGGCAGGTGCGGACTACGAGCAGATCATCGTGGATTGGGCCAGTCGGCCGCCCGAACTCGCCGCCGCCAATTCGATGAACAAGGTGCCCACGCTGATCCACCATGCGCCCGAAGGCGACCGGGTCATCACCGAATGCGCCGCAATCTGCGCCTATCTGGCCGATGTGCATCCTGAAGCCGGTCTGCTGCCGCAGCCGCACGAGAAAGCCGATTACTACCGCTGGTTGTTCTTTGCGTCGGGGCCGATGGAGCAGGCCGTGATTGGCCGTTCGCTGGGCTGGGAAGTGCCGGAGGGCAAGGAAGGCACGGCCGGGTTCGGCACCTATGACCGGACCATCGCGGCGATCGACGGCCTCCTTTCGGGCCGCGACTGGGTCTGCGGCCCGCGTTTCACCATGGCGGACGTCTATGTCGGCAGCCAGATCGATTGGGGCCTCAACTTCAGCTCGATCCCCGCTCTACCCAGCTTCACCGCCTATGCCGAACGCCTGCGCACCCGCGCAGGGTATCAAGCCGCCAAGGCGATCGACCGCGCGCTGATCAAGGGGGCGAAGAGCTGAGCGGCAAGCTCAGCCTCGCTTGCCCGCGATATACTGGTCGATATTCGCCGCCAGCACATCAAGCGGCACGTTGCCGCCCTCGACCACAGCGGTATCGAATTCGCGCAGATCATAGGCCTTGCCCAGCGCCGCCATCGCCCGGGCGCGCTGGCGCAGGATTTCGCTGCGACCGATGAAGTAGCCGCAGGCCTGACCCGGCCAGCTGCAATAGCGCTCGACCTCGCTGGTAACCTCGTCGCGGCCCGAACCGTTGGTATTGGCAAACCAGTCGATGGCCTGTTCGCGCGTCCATTCGCGCGCGTGAAGCCCGGTATCGACCACGAGGCGGCAGGCGCGGAAGGCGATGGACTGGAGGTAGCCCAGCTGCCCTACCGGATCGCCATCATAGACTCCCAGTTCATCCCCCAGCGTTTCGGCATAGAGCGCCCAGCCTTCGGAATAGGCATTGAACGCCAGCATCGCGCGGATCGTCGGGAGCTGGTTGGAATACTCGCCCTGCCACACGTGGCCGGGGATCGCTTCGTGATGGACCAGCGTGGGCAGACTGTAAGTGTTGTGCAGCCGCGTGGTGCCAAGGTTGATCCACATCTTGCCGGGGATCGTCCCATCAATCGAACCCGGCCCGCCATAGGCGCCCGGTGCGCCCGGCTCTTCCGCCGGGGGCAGGCGCCGCACTTCCAGATTGCCGCGAACCAGTTTTGAAAACGCGCGCGGCATCTGCGCGCGGATGGTGGTGAGCCGCTTCTGGATGAACGCGATGATCTGCGCGCGGCCCTCGTCGTTGTCGGGAAACTGGAAGCGCGGGTCTGCTCCCAGCGCGGTCATCCGCTCGCCCACCGTGCCGCTCGTATAGCCCAGCTTCCGCAGGATCGGGTCCATCCGCCCCTGCAGGTCCGCCAGCGCATCGAGCCCGAGCTTGTGGATCTCGTCCGGCGTCATCCGGGTGGTCGTGCTGGCGCGCAAGGCCCAGGCATAGAACGCGTCGCCGCCGGGCCGCTGGTGCATACCGGCCGCGGGCACCGCCACCTTGCGCTGCGCGATCAGTTCGGCGAGCTGCGCTTCCAGTGTCGGCGCGACTTGCTTCGTCACGATTTCCCGCGCCCGGGCGGCCCAATCGCCCGCAATGCCCTTTTCGCGCGTGCGCCGCTCCAGCGATTCGATCAGGGCGCCGCCATTGCCCTGCGGCCCCATGGCCGAAAGGCTGGCGCCCATCTGGCGGATGGCCTTGTCGAGCAGGAACGAGGGCGCGATCAGCCCCCCGGCCGCTGCCGCCTTCAGCCGGTCGGTTTCGCCCGCCAGCACCGCCGGAAACTGCGCCAGCCGCGCCAGATAGGCTTCCGCATCCGCCGATGTCGTGATCGGATGATCCGAATCGAGGAAACGCGGCACATCGATGTAAGCGCCCACGTTCTGGATCACGACATAGGGCGTGTTGCGCCACGAACCGACCGTGATGTCGCCATAAGGCAGCGCGAACCCATCGAGCGCGGTGCGATAGGCGCTCTTCACCACGGCGAGACTGGTGCGCGTGACGGGATCGGCGCCCGCATCCGCAACCGCTTCCACCCGCGCCAGATCGGCCTGCACCAGCGCGGCCACTGCGGCCTGCCCCGCTGCTGATCGGTCCTCCAGCGCGCCGCGCAAGGCGGCATGGGCGCCCGTGTCGAGCCCCAGCGACGTCGCGTTCTCTGGCTTGAGCGCCAGCATCCGCCAAGCCGCATCATCCAGCAGCGCGGCGGCGGGAGAGGCGGCAGTCGTCTGGGCCTTGGCCTGGGCCGGCGCCGGCAGCGCCAGTGCAGCGGTCAGGGATGCCATGCCTGTGATCATCTCGCGCCGGGAGACGCAAGGGATCGGTGAAGATGCAAGTGGGGTCTGGTCCATGGCCGTGACAGTGTCGCGCCGGCAGCCCCTTGTCAAAGCGAAGTCACCCTTTGCGCCGCCTTCGGGGAATGCCTCCATTTTGGAGAAACCTCAACCCGAAGCGCGCGGCCGGAACGCCTGATGGCCATGCGTTTTTTTGCGTAGCTGCGCGCTGCACGGCGGGCGGGCACTGCCCCCTGCGCAAGCGGCGATATCGTTCAATCCAGCGCATTCGCGGGGTTTTCCCTGCGCTGTGGAGGAGGCTGGCGTGCTGCTTTTTTGCCCATGCCAAGCAGTCTCATCAAGATGGAATCCACAATGGATGGAATATTCGTCCCAATTTGAATGAATTGCGCGTC
>JBIPOH010000174.1:0-6843 GCA_044379435.1 Novosphingobium sp. | reverse complement strand
TTACCCGAGCGACGACTATGGCGACCTGATGAGCGCAGTGGATGCGGCGATTGCCAAGGGCGTGGCCGATCCCGACAACCTGTTCGTGACGGGCGGTTCGGGCGGCGGGGTGCTGACCAGCTGGATCGTGGGCAAGACCGACCGCTTCAAGGCGGCGGCGACGCAGAAGCCGGTGATCAACTGGATCAGCGAAGCGCTGACGATGGACGGCACGGGCTTCACCTCGCGCTACTGGTTCAGCAAGCAGCCGTGGGAAGATCCGATGAGCTACTGGAACCGCTCGCCGCTTTCGCTGGTGGGCAATGTGAAGACGCCGACGATGGTGGTGGTGGGAAGCGAGGACTTCCGCACGCCGGTGAGCGAATCCGAGCAATATTATGCGGCGCTGCAGATCCGGGGCGTGCCGACCGCGCTAGTCAAGGTACCCGGCGCCAGCCACGGCGGATTTACCGCGCGGCCCTCGCAATCGGCGGCCAAGGCATCGGCGATCCTGGCGTGGTTCGACAAGTATCGGACCGATGCTGGCAAGAAGTAGCATGCGGCGCTTCCTCCTTGCCCTGGCGTTGCTGCTCGGGGCGATGGTCCCGGCGATGGCGGCGGAGCCGAAGCGGCTGGTCGTCATCGATGACGAGGGGTTTGCGATCCCGCACCTGATGCTGCTGGAAGACCCGCGCACCCAAGTGCTGGGGATCACCACGGTTTCGGGTAATGTCTGGGCCAACCGCGCGACGGCGATGGTGCTGCGCGGGCTGGAATTGCTGGGGCGGGCCGAGGTGCCGGTGGCGGAAGGGGCGACATTTCCGCTGCTCAACAGTGAGGCGCGCACCGAGCGGTGGGAGGCGCTCTACGGCAAGCTGGTGTGGAAGGGTGCGTTCATGAAGCAATGGGCCGAGCCGACGGCCCAATCGACGCCGCCCTATCACGGGCCGTTCGATCCGGTGGACCTGCCATGGGGCAATCCGAAGCTGAAGGCGCTGGACGAGCCAGCCGCGCAGTTCCTGATCCGCACGGTGCGCGCCCATCCGCATCAGGTGACGATCATCGCATCGGGGCCGCTCACCAATCTGGCGCTGGCGCAGCGGCTTGATCCAGGGTTCGCGGCGCTGGTGAAGGAGCTTGTCATCATGGGGGGCAGCCTTGCACCCCGGCAGGTGCTGGAGGGCAAGTCTGCCGCCGATTTCGCGCGCGAGTTCGTGAATACGCCGCGCCGCGAATTCAACATCCGCTTCGATCCGGAAGCAGCGAGCATGACCGCGCACGCGCCCTGGCCCAAGGTGACGATCGTGCCCGCCGATCCCGCCACTGCGACGCAGCTTTCCCCTGCGCTGGTGGAACGGCTGGCCAAGGCCTCGCGCCCGCCGGTGGCGGCGCTGCTGCGGAGGATGGAGCCGGGCTTTCCGATGTGGGACGAGATCGCGGTGGCGGTCTGGCTTGATCCCTCGCTGGTCAGCAAGTCCGAGCGGCTATGGTATGATTTCGATGTCGGGTTCGGCCCCGGCTATGGCGACATGCTGACGTGGCACGATGCCTATCGCCCCGGGCTGGATGAAGGGCAGGCCGATGTGGTGCTGTCGGTGGATGTGCCGCGCATGGAAGCGCTCATCGCGCGGGCGCTAGGCGAACGCTGATTGCTTTAGGTGGAGTGTGGAAATTGTTGGTCGGGACGAGAGGATTCGAACCTCCGACCCCCACACCCCCAGTGTGATGCGCTACCAGGCTGCGCTACGTCCCGACCGGAGTGCGGGCCTATAGGCAGGGCTTGGCGGGAGCGCAAGGCTTCTTGATCGCTGATTGCAGCGCCTGCACAAAAGCGGTGCGGCGCTCGCCCGCGCAAAGTTGCCTAAGCCATGCCAAACTGCTAGCGCGCCAGCCGAAACTGGCCGGTTCGGGTTTGCGGTTTGCCGTGTGCCCGTTTCCTTTCGTGCCAGTAGCCCCATGCGAAAGTTTTCGACCCGCCATGAACGGTTCTGCTCTTTTCCACATGCTTGCCGCTGCTGCTCCTGCCACCGCTGCGAGTGAACCGCCTGCCTACCTGCAATTCCTGCCGCTGGTTGCTATGGCCGGGATCTTCTATTTCCTGATCCTGCGCCCGCAGATGCGCCGCCAGAAGGAGCAGCAGGCCAAGATCGCCGGGCTCAAGAAGGGCGATCAGGTGGTGACGGCCGGCGGTCTCATCGGCAAGGTGATCAAGGTCGACGATCTCATGGTCGATCTGGAACTGGCCCCCAATGTGCGCGTGCGTGCGGTGCGGGCGACGATCGGCGATGTGATGCCGCCGGGCGGTTCGGCCCCCGCGAACGACTGAGCGCTGAAAGAACAATTGATGCTGCGGCCCGCCATTCCCATGCGGATGCGCTGGGGCTCCTTCAGGAAGACTGCACGCAATGCTTGAATTTCCCCGCTGGAAGGCGATCTGGCTCTGGGCGATCACGCTGGTCGCTGCGCTGGCCTCGGTCCCGTCGCTCACCTCGACGATGGGCATCGCGCTGCCTGCCGGGCTCTATGCGCCCAAGGTCAATCTGGGCCTCGACCTTGCGGGTGGCAGCCACATCCTGCTGGAAGCCGATCCCGCACAGGTACGCCAGCAGCGCATCGAGGGCATGGACGAATCCGTGCGCGGCAAACTCAAGCAGGCGGGCGGCGATATTCGCATCAGCGACATTTCCAACCGCGACGGCGCGCTGACCTTCCTCGTTGAAGATCCGGGCAAGGTTGATGCGGTGCGCGAGGCGATCCTGCCGCTGACCAACGGCGCGGGACTGACCGGCGCGCGCGACTGGGCGATCAACGTGATCGACGGCAACCGCTTCGTGCTGAAGCCGACGCCCGAGGGCATCGATCAGGCGGTGGTGCAGGCGATGGAAACCGCGGTCGAAGTGGTGCGCAAGCGCATTGACGCGCTGGGCACGCGCGAGCCGACGATCATCCGTTCCGGCCCCAACCGCATCGTGGTACAGGTGCCGGGCCTGCAGGATCCGCAGGCGCTGAAGAACCTGCTCGGCCAGACCGCCAAGCTCGAGTTCAAGCTGGTCGATACGACAGCCTTGCAAAGTGATATCCAGCGCGGCGTCGCGCCTCCGGGCAGCGAGATCGTGCCGTATGCGCCGGGCAAGGACGGCGGGCCCGTCGGCTCGATTGCGGTCAAGCGGCTGGGCGGCATTCGCGGCGATCAGCTGACCAACGCGCAGGTGACGAACAACCAGCAGACCAACGAGCCGCAAGTCGCAATCACCTTCACCACCGAAGGCGGCGCGCGGTTTGCCAAGCTGACCACGCAGAACGTCAACAAGCCGTTCGCGATCATCCTCGATGGCAAAGTGCTCTCCGCGCCCAACATCAACGAGCCGATCCTGGGCGGCAGCGCTGTGATTTCAGGCAACTTCACCACGCAGGCGGCCAGTACTCTGGCGATTTCGCTGCGGTCCGGCGCGCTGCCGGTGGACCTCAAGGTGGTGGAAGAACGCACGGTCGGGCCTGACCTTGGCGCGGATTCGATCCGCAAGGGCATGATCGCGATGGCGGTCGGCACGCTGGCGCTGATGACCTTCATTCTGGTCACTTATGGCCGCTTCGGGGTCTATGCCTGCTTCGCGCTGATCCTCAACGTGCTGATGATCCTTGGCATCATGGCTCTGATCGGCACCACGCTGACGCTGCCGGGCATTGCCGGCTTCGTGCTGACGATCGGCGCGGCGGTCGACGCCAACGTGCTGATTAACGAGCGTATCCGCGAGGAGCGGCACCGCGGGCGGCGCGTGTTTCAGGCGGTCGAGATGGGCTACAAGGAAGCCAGCCGCGCGATCTTCGACGCCAATATCACCAACGTGATTGCGGCCGTTTCGATGGCCACGTTCGGCAGCGGGCCGGTGCGCGGGTTTGCCATCGTGCTGCTGATCGGCATTGCCACTTCGGTGTTCACTGCCGTGACCCTGACCCGGCTGTGGGTGGCGCAGTGGCTGCGCCGCGCTCGCCCCACTGAAATCGCCTTGTAAGGAACCGGCCCGATGAAGCTCCTCAAGCTCGTTCCCGACAACACCAACATCCGCTTCCTGCGCTGGCGCGTGCCGTTCTACGTGATCAGCATGCTGCTGATGGCCGCAAGCCTTGGCCTCGTGTTCACCAAGGGCCTCAACCTTGGCGTCGATTTCATCGGCGGGCAGATGATCCGCGTGACTTTCGTCCAGAGCGCGGAGGCGCCGGTGGCGCAGCTGCGCGGCGAGATCGACAAGCTGGGGTACGGCGAGCCGATCATCCAGCGCTATGGTAAGCCGAACGAAATCTCGATCCGCATGAAGCTGCCGTCAGGCGCGGATCAGGATTCCGGTCTTTCGGACAAGATGGCGCGCGTCATCACCGCCGACATCAAGGCGAAGCACGCCGATGCGCGCGTGGACGGGGTGGATTCGGTTTCCGGCAAGGTTTCGGGCGAGCTTTGGCAAAGCGCCATTCTCTCGCTCGGCCTCGCGGCGCTGGCGGTGGCGGCCTATATCTGGCTGCGCTTTGAATGGCAGTTCGGCATTGGTGCGTTGTTCAGCCTGGTGCACGACGTTGTGCTGACGCTGGGCCTGTTTGCGTTGACCCAGCTGGAGTTCGATCTCAACATCGTGGCGGCGCTGCTGACCCTGATCGGCTACTCGCTCAACGATACGATCGTGGTCTATGACCGGATCCGTGAGAACCTGAAGAAGTTCCGCAAGATGCCGATGCCCGAGCTGCTCGATCTTTCGGTGAACGAGACGCTGGCGCGCACGCTGGTGACGTCGCTTTCGATGCTGATCACGCTGGTGGCGCTGCTGCTGCTGGGGCCGGACGTGATCTTCGGCTTCACTGCCGCGATCACGCTGGGCATTTTCGTGGGCACGTACAGCTCGATCTACATGGCCGCGCCGATCCTGATCTGGCTCAAGGTCACCTCGAAGAGCTTCGTGCCGACGGAATCGGCGCTCGACAAGCAGGAGCGGCTGGCGCGCGAGGGGGTTTGAGCGGAAGGGTTTTCCCAGCATCCTTCGCCAGGCTCAGGATGAGCGGGGTTTGAAGGATGCCTCCGGGAATGGCTTGCGCAAGAACCCACCCCCGCTCGTGCTGAGCTTGCCGAAGCACCTGCCGCTACCTCAAGCGTCCGAAGCGGCCTTTTCATAGATCGCGGCCAGCGCTGCGGCGTTGGCATCCCAGCTGAAACGGGCGGCGCAAGCGGCAACATCAGCCTGCGCGGGGGGCGCTGCCAGCAGATCGGCAATGGCCGCGGCAATCGCGGCAGGGGTGCGCTCGGCAAGCCGGCCAGCGGCCGCACAGCGCACAACTTCGCCCGCGCCGCCGATGGGCGGGATCACCAGCGGTGTGCCGCAGGCGAGCGCTTCGATCCAGGCATTGGCGAGGCCTTCGCGCTCTGACGGCAGCACCATGACATCAGCGGCGCTGAGCAGCACCGGCAAGGCCTCATGGCTCACAGCGCCGAGGAACTGCACCCGGCTGGCAACCCCGAGCGCAGCGGCGCGCATCCGCAAGGCGGCTTCATGGGGGCCAGTGCCGGCCAGCGCGAGCTGGATATCGGCGGGCAGGCTGGTGAGCGCCTCGATCGCCAGCGCCTGACCCTTGATCGGCAGGAGTGCGCCGACGCTGACGGCAAGGCGGTCTTGCGGGCGCAAAGACAGAGCGGGCAGGCTTGCGGCAAGCTGCGTGCGGGCCTCGGCACGCGGCATGGGCTGGAACCGGGCATGGTCCAGCCCGGTATAGTGGACGGTGATCCCGCCCGGCGGAGCGAGGCCCAGCTTGTCCATATCACCGGCCAGTGCGCCCGATACGGCGAGCACGGCCGCGGCACTGCGCGCGGCGCTGCGCATCTGGGCCAGCGCCATACGGTTTTCGCCCCAGAGGTGAATGTCTGATCCACGCGCCTTGATCGCGTGAGGCAGGCCAAGCGCTGCGGCAACGCGCGCGGCGACGGGGCCATCGGGAAA
Organism: Novosphingobium sp.; assembly: GCA_044379435.1. GTDB lineage: Bacteria > Pseudomonadota > Alphaproteobacteria > Sphingomonadales > Sphingomonadaceae > Novosphingobium. The sequence continues at coordinate 886 of JBIPOH010000174.1, read as the reverse complement.
GAAGAATTGCGCATCGACCAGATCGAACGGCGCCTCGGCATGAAGGCGGCGGGCCAGCGGCAGCACGGCGCGCGTGATCATGAAGTGATTGATGCTGGCCGAGAGACGCGGGATCAGTGGGTAGCGGAGGTGATGGACCGGAACCACGCCCAATTCCAGCGGCGGGATCGCTGCGAGCTGCTTGTAGCGCCCCAGCGTGCTGAACGGCGGCGGCGGCAGGCCGATGGGGTTGATGACAGTCACGTCCCAATCCCCCCGCGCTGCCAGCGCTTCCATCTGGCGCGCCACGAAGCGGCCGAAACCGGGACGGGTCGGCGCAGGGTACAGCGTCGAGATCGACAGCAGGCGGCGCTTCATCGGACGTTGGCTGGGAAGGTCAGAGCGAGCGCACGAGGAGTTCGGCAACGCCGAGCCATGCCGGATGATCGATCACCACCTGGCGCTGGCCAACGCCGGGGGGGAGCAGCGCGATGCGGTCTCCATCCCGGTCGATCATGCGGCCGAAGGCGAAACGGCCGCCGGGGCGGGGGGCCAGCACATCGCGGTTGAGCGCGCGGGCGAAATCACCCGAGGCGATCTGCTTGAGCCAGACCTGATCACCGGCGCGGTATTCCCCGGCGCTGGCTTCCACGGTCATCACCACCATTCCAGCGGAGCCGGGGCCGACCGGAAACACGGCGGACATGGGCTTCGCCAGCGGTTCTGCGCCGCCCGCGGCAAGGCGCGCGATGATCTGGGGTTCGGCTTCGGCTTCGGCCTTCACCAGCAACTGCGGATCGACATCGAGCGCGGCGGCGATGCGGTTCATCCAGCCCAGCGAGAGCGAACGCATGCCCGTTTCAAGGCGGCCAATGGTCTGCGCGGTGGTGGGCGGCGCGCAGCGCGC
>JBIPOH010000173.1:0-6847 GCA_044379435.1 Novosphingobium sp. | reverse complement strand
GAAGTGGCGCTTCTTCACGGTTCCGCCAGCGCCGGGCCAGCCGTTCGAGCATCCCGAACTCGCGATGGCAGCGAAATCGTGGGCACCGGACCATGACGGGCGCTATCAGAACGGCGGGACGGTGTGGGACGGCCTCTCGTATGATGCCGAGACCGACCAGATCGTGTTCGGCACGGCCAATGCTTCGCCCTATTCGCGGGTGAAAAGCGCTGACGAGCGGCACGACGACCTGTTCAACGCCTCGATCATTGCGGTGGACGCGCAATCGGGGCGGATGAACTGGTACTATCAGGAAACGCCGGGCGACGCGTGGGATTATGACGCGGTGCAGAAGTTCGTGTTCGCCAAACTGCCGGTCGGCGGGGGCGAGAGCCGCCGGGTGGTGATGCAAGCCTCGAAGAACGGCTTCTTCTACACGCTGGACCTCAAGACCGGGAAGCTGCTGGCCGCCGATCCATTTGCCTACGTCAACTGGGCGACGGGGATAGACCTGACGACGGGACGACCGCAGTTCACCGAGGTTTCGGACTACTCCGCCAAGCCCAAGAACGTCTACCCTTCCTGGGCGGGGGCGCATACGTGGAACCCCATGTCGTTCAGCCCGAAGACCGGGCTCGTCTATATCCCGACGATCGACCAGCCCAACGTGATGGTGAATCTGGCGACCAACAAGGGAAAGCTCGACCATCTGGAGGGCTTCTTCAACGCCAACGGCATCATCCCCGACGACACCTATGACGAGGCGGCCCTGACCCGCCTGTTCGGGCCGCTGCCAACCAAGGCCGAGCTGCAGAAGGAGCGCGGCAAGACGAGCCTTGTGCGCGAGGTGCTCAAGGCGTGGGACCCGGTGGCGAAGAAGGTGGTGTGGGAGCAGGTGACCTCTGAGGGCAACCGCGGCTATGATGGCGGGGCGCTATCGACCGCAGGCAACATCGTGGTGCAGGGGCGCGGCGACGGGACCTTGCGCGTCTACAATGCGACGACGGGCGCCCAGCTTGCCGCGATCCAGACAGGTTCGCACATCATGGCCGCGCCGATGACCTACCGGATCGGCGGCGTGCAGTATATCGCCGTCCAGGTCGGCTATGGCGGGGTGGGCATCAGCTATCCACTGACGCCAGTGGACATCGCCTATCGCAACCGGAACACCAACCGGATCCTCGTGTTCAAGCTGGGCGGCGGGCCAGTGCCGCAGCCGGACAAGCGGATCGATACGCTGGTCTATCCCAAGCCGCCGGCGCAGCGGGCAACGGCGGCGGTGATCGCGCATGGCGAGGCGAAGTTTACCGAGTTCTGTTCGCGCTGCCATGTGCTGGGGCCGGGCGTGACACCGGACCTCTCGCGGATGCCGCGCGAAGTCCATGCGATGTTCGGCGATATTGTGCTGAAGGGGGCGTTGGCGGGCAACGGCATGGCCCCGTTGAACGACATGGTCAGCGCTTATGACGTGAAGGCGGTCCAGGCCTATCTGATCGACATTCAGCGCAAGGGCTGGACCGCACAGCAGAAGAAGGCGGCTGCGAGGAACTAGGATGGCGGCGGACTAAGGCAGCCCCTGATTAGGGAAGCGGCCCATCCGGCAGCCCCAGCGCGGCCCGGTCTGCCGTGGCACCTGCCAGATCGATGCCTGCCAAGGCCGCGCGGGCCTGCGCGTCAAGCAGGCGGACACCCGCGTCGGTGGCGGCTTCCTCGCGCATGTTGAGGAGGAAGAAGTCGCTCGCGCCGAGTTCGAAGCGGCGGCGTTCGGCGGCGGCGAGATCGGCGGCCAGCGCCGCTTCGTCGGCGGCGAGGCGGGCGGTCTTGGCGGCGCCGTCGACCGCGATGGCGATACCTTTGACTTCGACCGCGATCTGTTCGCGGACGAGCTGCTGGCGGGTGCGCAGGCCATCGATTTCGGCGCGGGCCTCGGCGATCTTGCCCTTGGCGGCGCGGCGCTGGAGCGGGACGGTGAAGCGGATGCCGACAATGGCTTCCTCGCCGCTGCGCGAACTGCCGCCACTCCCGTTGGCGCCGACATCGTAGGCGAGTTCGCCGCGCACATCGAGGCGGGGCTTGAGCTCGTTTTCGGCGAGCGCGAGCTTGAGTTCGGACTGGGCGAGGCGGGCGCTGAGGGTCTGGACGTCGGGCCGGTCAATTGCCTCACCGGGACGGGTGGGCCGGAAGCCGGGGAGGCTGGCGGGCAGGCGCTCCGGGGCGGCGATCAGGCGTTCGCCATTGTCGTCGCGGTAGAAGAACGAAAGCGCGTTGGCGGCGGCATCGTATTCCTGCTGCGAGCGCACGACGAGCGCGCGGCGGCGCACGATGTTGGTATCGGCCTCGGTGAGGAGGATGGCGGGGCGCGCACCGAGCTGGACCTGCCGGGCGATGCCGGAGCGGCGCTGTTCGGCGAGATCGAGCAGCGCCTGATAGGCCTGAAGGCGCAGCCCGGCAGCGACCCAGTTCTGATAGGTGGCGGCGGCGCGGGCCTGCACGCCGATGGCGACCATTTCGCGTTCGAGGCGCGCCGCATCGATATCGCGCGCGGCCAAGGCGATGCGGCCGCGGCGATCATCGATCGCGCGGTCGCGCAGCAGGGCGAAAAGGCCGCCGATCTTCAGTTCGCCCAAGCGGTCGGTATAGGCCTTGTCCTCATAAATCGGGAATGTGCCGCTGCTGACGCGGTAGCCGCCATAGAGCGAGCCGCCGTTGCCGGTGAGCGGGCGCGAGGCCTTGCTTTCGAGGTAAGTGCCGGAATAGTAGCCGAGCACGCGGGACTGGGCGTCGACATCGAACACGGTGTCGAACGCGCCTTGCGCGGAGAGCGCGCGGCCTTCGGCCTGGCGGACGCGGGCCATCGCCTCGACGATCTGGGGCGCCTGCTGCGCGGAGCTGGCAAGCACTTCGTTCAGCGTGAGGGGAGCGGCTTGCTGGCCTGCTGCGGCAAGCGGCCACAGCAGCGCCAGCATGGCCATCAGGCGGCGGATCATTTCGGCTTTCCGGCCTTGCGCACGGTGGCGTCTTCGTCCTTGCTGCCCTTGCCGCTCATCGAAGCCTTGATATCGTCGCTGAATTCGAGCGGGAAATCGTTGAGCTGGCGCCAGAGTTCGTAGCCGACCGGCACGGTTTCCATCTGGATCCAGCCGCGCACCTTGGCGCCAAGCTTGGTGAAGCGCAGATCGGGCCAGGGCTGCTTGCCGGGCGCGGGTTCAATGAGGACGCGGAACAGGCCGCCCGCGTTGGACGTGGGATCGAGCGCGCGCACGCGGCCATCGAAGATGCCCTGCGCGAGCGACGGCCAGCCGCTGAACTGGATCGCGGGCCAGCCTTCGAATTCGAGGCGGACCTGCTGGCCGGGGCGCACGAGCGCGATATCGCGGCCATCGATGTAGAGCGCAACGGCACGGGTGGCGGTTTCGGGCGCGACGGAGGCGAGGATGGTGCCTGCGGACACCACGCCGCCCGAAAGCGCGGCATTGACCATCTGGATCCGCCCGGCGCGCGGCGCACGGACGACCTGACTGGACTGGCGGGCGACCTGCACATCGATACGCTGCAGCTTGGCGCGCGATTCGGCCAGCTTGGCACCGCCTTCGGCCACCTTGATCTGCGCCAGTTCGACATCGCGGCGCGCGATCAGGCCCTCGCGCCACAGCGCCTGCGCGCGGTTCACATCGAGCATGGCGGTGGCGCGCGATTGCGTGACCGAGGCGATTTCCGCTTCGATCTGGGCGCGTTCCGCGGCGAGGCGGGAGAGGAAATCGGGATCGAGATCGATGACGCGGGCAATGGGCTGGCCCGATGCGACCAGTTCGCCGTCCTTCACATACCATTCGGCAATGCGCCCGCCGACAAGCGCGGCCACATCGGCGGCGCGATCTTCGGGATTGAGCGCGACGACCTGCCCATCGCCATTGGCGGTCTGCACCCAGGGCACGAATACCATCATGAGTGCGGCCACGGTGATCGCCAGCGCAACCATCCACGCGGTGATGAGGAACACGCGCGGTGTGCGCATGCCCGCCAGCGTGGGGAAATGCTGGATATGTTCGAGCCTATAGGCCACGCGTGGTCTCCCGATTCCGGTCCTGCCGGTCCTTGACGTGGGCCTGGAGTTCGGCGGCCGAAGCGAAGCGGATCTGTTCCTGACGGCCGAGCCACAGCCAGCCATCGAGGGCGAAGTCGCCGGGGCGCGAGGTGCACACCAGCACGGTGGTGCCTGCGGCCTTGAGCCGTTCGAGCACGCCATAGAGCTGCGCTGGCGGCATGACATCGAACACCGGCGCAAGGACGAGGACCTTGGGGCAGGCCAGCAGTGCGTTGGCGAGCTTGAGTTCCATCACCTCGCCCACGGTGAGCGGCCAGCCCGAGGACGCGAGCGGCGTATCGAGGCCTTCGGGCAGCATGGCGATGCGTTCGCTGAGGCCGACCGCGTCGATGGCATCGAGAATGCTGGCCGAAGTGGCATCCGAGACGGCCAGATCAAGATACTCGCGTATGGTGACTTCGACGATGGTCGGCCGGTCGAGCACGATGATCTCGGAGCGCAGCAGATACATGTTGAGCCCGCCGAGATCCGAACCGCCGACGGTGACCAGACCGTGATCGGGCGCGACATGGCGCTTTAGGAGCAGCGAGAGTGTGCGTTCCACACCGGCTTCGGGCACGGTGACAAGGCGTTCCCCGGCGGCGAGCGCAAAATTGAGCTGCGTTTCGCCAAGCCGCACATCGCGCAGGGCAATCGCGCCATCGCGGGGGCCATGGTTGCTGGGTATGGGCAGCTTTTCCTGCGCGATGCCATAGAGCAGCGAGAGCTCTTCGCAGCTGGCAACGAGATCGTAGAAGGTATCGAGATACCAGCCAAGCTGGCTGACGCCGTAGAACACGCCCGAGAGGATCAGCTCTGCGCCGACGAGCTGGCCGATGGTCAGTTCGCCCGCGAGGATGAGGCTGCCGCCCAGTGCGAGCAGCGCGGCCGAGGCAATCGCATAGAGCATGAAGAACGCCAGCGTCTGGGCGAAGCTGTAGCGGAAATACTTCTTGTGCTTGGCGATGTAGTTGGCCGTGGCCGCCTCGGAGCGGCTCATCGCGAAACCGACATGGCGGCTGGACTTGTAGAAGCCGTTGGAGCCGCCGACGCTTTCGAGCCAGCGCGCGGTGTCGTGCTTGGCGTGGCTGAGCGCGACGGCGCTGGTCATCGAACCGCGCGACCACAGGAGCCAGACGATCAGCAGCGCCAGCATGAGCACCACATTGAAGGCGAGGAAGAAGGGGTGGTAGAAGCTGGTGACGACCAGACCGACCGCCGATTGCAGCACGATGGTGAAGCCGCCGATGAGCAGGCTGGGCACGGCTTTCTGCACGACGGTGAGATCGAAGAACCGGTTGAACAGATCGGCCCTGCGCGCATCGCCGAAGAAGGGATCGCGGGCATGAACCGCGCGGATCGTGATTTCGGCGACGATGCGGGCAAACAGGCGCCGCTCGAACAGGTTCATCACCACGACCCGCAGCGAGCTGAGCATCGCCACGATGAACAGCAGCGTGAACAGCAGCCCCGCGAGGGTCCACAGCTGGGCTGGCTGCGCGGTGTAGGCCACGCTGTTGATGAGCAGCTGCACCGAGATCGGCATGGCCAGCGACAGCAGGCTGATGGCAATGCCGTAAACCGCTGCCAGACGCAGATACCCTGCATCCGGCCCGATGATTTCGGCCAGCCAGCGTATTGCGTCGCGAAGTTCGACCCGCGTTGGTCCCGCCATGAAGTTCCCTGAGAGCTCTGATTTCCGATACCAGTGCGCCATATCTAGGACATTGTGCAGCGCAGCGCCAATCAGAAGTCTTGCGGAGACGCTATAGGCTGTGATTATAACCAGCGATGCCGACAATACGACAACTGCAGTACCTCGTGACTCTGGCCGATACGGGCTCGTTTGCCGAAGCGGCGCGGATCAGCCATGTCTCGCAGCCGGCGCTGAGCCAGCAAGTCAAGACGCTGGAAGAGCGGCTGGGCGTGCGGCTGCTGGACCGTTCGACCACGGGCGCGATCCTCACCCCGATCGGGCGGAGCATCGTTTCCAAGGCGCGCGGCGTGTTGGGCGAAGTGCGCGCGATCGAGGATCTGGCGCGGTCGGCCGATACTGGGCTTTCCGGCACGCTGCGGCTGGGCACGACACCGACGCTGGGGCCATATCTGCTATCCCCGATCATTGCCGATCTGCACCGCGCCGCGCCGGGCCTCAGGCTCTATGTGCGCGAGGGCATTCCGGACGAGCAGGCGCGGGCGCTTGCGCGCGGGGAGCTCGATGTCATGCTCGGGCCGCTGCCGATCCGGGGCGATGATCTGGAGATCGAGCCGCTTTTTCGCGAACCGCTCGACCTGGTGGCGGCTGTGGACAGTGAACTGGCACAAGGCCCGGTGGCGCCAGATGCGCTGGAGGGGCAGGTGCTGCTCTCGCTCGATACCCGCCACCATCTGCACCGCGAGACGCGTAGCATCGCCGAGGCGCATGGTATGGCGCTGAGCCCGGATTACGAAGGCACCAGCCTCGACAGCCTGCACATGATGGCGGCCTCTGGCCTTGGGCTGACCGTGCTGCCGCGGCTCTATCTGCAGAGCGACGTGGGCGGGCTTTCGGGCATCGCGGTGGTCGATGTGGAAGGGTGGCGGGCGCACCGCTCGGTCGCGCTGGCGTGGCGCCGGGGCACGAGCATGGAAACGGCCTTCCGCATGATTGCCGACCATGTGCAGCGTGCAGCGCGGCGCATTCTGGAGCGGGAACTGGGCTAGGGTCCAAACTCAATCAGGTCGCGTTCGAGGTTTGAGGCAAAACGGCTCAGTGCAAGGAGGGAAGGCGTAGGGATATGTCGA
>JBIPOH010000172.1:0-6915 GCA_044379435.1 Novosphingobium sp. | reverse complement strand
CCGAAGAACCAGAACAGGTGCTGGTAGAGCACCGGATCACCGCCGCCAGCCGCGTTGAAGAACGTGGTGCCGAAGTTGCGGTCGGTCAGCAGCATGGTGATCGCGGCGGCGAGAACCGGCAGCGACAGCAGCAGCAGGAACGCGGTGACGAGCATCGACCACACGAACAGCGGCATCTTGTGCAGGGTCATGCCCGGCGCGCGCATGTTGAAGATGGTGGTGATGAAGTTGACCGCACCCAGGATCGAGCCTGCGCCCGCAAGGTGGAGCGAGAAGATCGCGAAGTCGACCGCCGGACCAACCGAGCCGGAGGTGGAAAGCGGCGCATAGACAGTCCATCCGGTGCCCGCCCCCATGCCGGTCCCGCCGGGCATGAATGCCGAGATCATCAGCGAGCAGAAGCCCGTGAAGGTCAGCCAGAACGAGATGTTGTTCATGCGCGGGAAGGCCATGTCAGGCGCGCCGATCATGAGCGGCACGAACCAGTTGCCGAACCCGCCGATCAGCGCCGGCATGACCATGAAGAACACCATGATCAGGCCGTGAGCCGTGATCAGGACGTTCCACAGGTGCAGCGTGGCGTTGAAATCCTGTGCGTTTCCGCCAAGAAAATTGGTCCACCAGCCAAGGTACTGGATGCCGGGTTGCGCGAGTTCGGCGCGCATGATGCCCGATACACCGCCACCGATGATCCCCGCGAAAATCGCGAAGATCAGGTAGAGCGTGCCGATGTCCTTGTGATTGGTCGACATGAACCAGCGCGCGAAAAACGCGGGCTTGTGGTCATGATCATGCGCATCATCGTGGTGCGCGTCGAAGCCTTCGTGGGCTGGAATGCTGGCCATGGTGGTCTAACCTTGTCCTCGAATATCGTTACGCAGCAGGGGTGTTCTTGGCCGGCGCGGAAGCAGCCGCCGTAGTGGTTTCGGCAGCAGCCGGACCGACGGTTCCGCCTTGGGTCTTCACCCATTCCTCGAACTTGGCGCGGGGCAGAGCCTCGACCACGATCGGCATGTAGCCATGGCGGGCGCCGCAGAGCTCGGAGCACTGGCCGTAGTATACGCCCGGCTTGTTGATCACGAGAACCTTCTCGTTGATCTTGCCCGGAACGGCGTCGAGCTTGAACCAGAGCGAAGGGACCGCAAAGGCGTGGATCACGTCCGAACCGGTGGTCTGCAGACGGATCGGCTCACCCACCGGCACAACCATGCGGTTGTCAGCTGCAAGCTGCGGCGGCTCGCCGCGCTTCAGTGCTTCAGCATCGGGCAGAATGTTGGAGATCACCTCGAAGCCGCCGTTATCCGGATAGCTGTAGCCCCAGTACCACTGGTAGCCAGTGGCCTTGACCGTCAGCGCACCCTTGGGAGCAGGCTCGTACTGGTGTGCCAGCAGGCGGATCGAAGGCACCGCCATCACCACAAGGATCAGCACCGGGACAACCGTCCAGATGATCTCGATCGCCGTGTTGTGGCTGGTCTTGGAAGCGACCGGGTTGGCGCTGCGACGGAAGCGAACCATCACCAGCAGCAGCAGGAGAAGCACGAACAGCGTGATCACCGTGATGACCGGCATCAGCATGTAATCGTGCATGCGCAGGGCTTCTTCGCCGATGGGCGAATACTGGTCCTGAAAGGTCCAGCCCTTGGCAACCGGCTGGCCAACGCCATCCACCGGCTTCATCGGGGTATAAGAACCCTTGTCCACGGGGGCGGCGGCAGCAGCTTCAGCCGCAGGAGCCACAGCCTCAGGCGTACCAGCCGGGGCCGGAGCAAGCGCCACCGGTGCCGCCGGAGCAGGCACCGCAACTGCGGGTTCAGCAGCAGCCGGAGCGGCCGCAGCCGCCATAGCTTGGGGCGCAAATACGAGCGCGGCTGCGAGACTGAAGGTCCGGATCACACCCACCATGCGGCGGGCACTAAGGGAAAGACTCATGGTATACCGCTCTCGATTTTTTGCTTCCGCGCCGGGCATTTGCGCCCGGTGCTCCACACCCTGATCTGTCAATTCAAGGGGCCTATACGCGCGCTCGTCGCAAGCCTCAAGCGCCTGAACGGCTTTTTTTGGGCAAGGTGGCATGCCCTAAAGCTCTAAGGCGCAATGCGAATAACGGGAGAGCCCGCTCTTAGGGGGAAAGGCCCCTGTTAGGGAGAAAGGCTTTGTGGGCCATAGCGCCGCGCCCCCGCCTTCGCTATGGACCGTGTTCAATCACTGACCGCGTGGGCCGCTGCGCCCGCCGACGATGGAGCAACCATGCTCGAAGACGAAATCCTTTCCGAATTCCGCGCCAGCGAGGCCCTGCTTGAGGGCCATTTCCTGCTCTCCTCGGGCCGCCACAGCGCCCACTACTTGCAATGCGCACGCGTGTTGATGGACCCGATGCGCGCCTCGCGCCTCGCCTCCGCGCTTGCGGCGAGCCTGCCGCGCGAACTGCGTACGGCTATCACCAAGGTCGTCTCGCCCGCGATGGGCGGCGTGATCATCGGCCACGAAATGGGCCGCGCGCTGGGCGTGGAGGCGATGTTCGTCGAGCGGCCCACCGGCACCTTCGAACTGCGCCGCGGCTTTGCCCTGAAGCCGGGCGACAAAGTGCTAATGGTCGAGGATGTGGTCACCACCGGCCTGTCCAGCCGCGAGGCTATCGCCGCAATCGAAGCGGCTGGCGGCGTGGTCCTGGCGGGAGCGGCGCTGGTCGACCGTTCGGCGGGGACAGTGGACCTTGGCGTGCCGTTCTACCCGCTCGTCAGCCTCAACTTCCCGACGTATGCGCCGGACGAACTCCCGCCCGAACTCGCTGCGACTCCGGCAATCAAGCCCGGAAGCCGCGCCGCCTGATGTTCTGGCCGACGAGAGCTGTTACCACTCGGCTGGCGCGGCGCCTCCTAAGCGTCCTGCTGCCGGCGGTCATGGCCCCGATGGCCGCCGCGCAGGCACCGGCGGCGGCTGGCGGCGCGCCCGCAATCGATGAGGCGCGCCTTGCCGCCGCCATCCAGGCCGCAGACTTTGCCGGAACGGTGCTGATCGCAAAGGGCGACCGGATCGTGTTCGAACGCGCCTATGGGACGACCGAACCGGGCGGCATAGCACCGCATCGTCTTGGCCGAATCTGGCGCTGGGCATCGGTTTCCAAGCAAGTCACGGCCACGCTCGCGATGCAGGAGGTCGCGGCAGGCCGGCTCGATCTCGATCAGCCGATCGCACGCTATCTTCCGCAAAGCCGCGCGCCCCATGCTGATACGCTGACCCCGCGCATGCTCATGCAGCACGTCTCGGGCCTGCGCCACGCCGACGATTTCGCCCGGCCGGAAATGGACGGCTGGACCACTTTCTATACAGCGCCGCTGGGCAGCGCCGAAACCGGTGTGCCCTGGTGCGAAGGGCCGACCGGCAAGCCAGACAAGGCCCCGCCAGCGGACTTCCGCTATGGCGACTGCGATTTCATCCTGATGGGCGCGGTGCTCGAAGCCATCACCGGCAAGACCTATGCCGCGCTGGTGCACGAGCGGCTGGCAAAGCCGCTTGGCCTGCGCAGCCTGGGGGTGTTTCCGACAGCCAAGCGCACCGTGCCGGGGTTCGAGGCTGGCAAGCCCGAGTCGCGCTTCTTCCGTCTTGAAAACTTCGGCCCGGCTGGCGCGCTCTATGGCACGACGCATGATCTGCTCGCGTTCGACCGCGCCTTGATGACCGGCAAGCTGGTGCCACCCGCCCAGCGCGACGTGATGTGGACCGGGCAGCCGCGCTATGGCTATGCCGCACTAGGCCAATGGGCCTTCGAATCCGCGCTAAAAGGCTGCGACGGCGCAGGCATGCGGATCATTGAGCGGCGCGGGTTCATCGGCGGCGTCGTGCTGCGCAACATCATCCTGCCCGAGCAGGACATGGTGATCATCATGACATCGAACCGCGCCAGCGCCGAGGCGACTTTCGGCGAAATCTGGCAGCAGGCCGGATTGACTCACGACGTGCTGGCTGCAGCACTGTGCAAGGCATCATGACCCAACCGACCCCGCCTCGTTCCGGCCTGCCGCCCCGTCTGCGTCTGGGCGTAAACATCGATCACGTCGCCACGATTCGCAACGCGCGCGGCGGCGATCATCCCGATCCTGTGCGCGCCGCGCAGATCGTGGCCGAAGTCGGCGGCGACGGCATCACCGCGCACCTGCGCGAAGACCGCCGCCACATCCGCGACGAGGACATCGCGCGCATTCAGGCCGCGACGAATCTGCCGCTGAACTTCGAGATGGCCGCGACCGAGGAAATGGTCGCCTTTGCCTTGAAGCACAAACCCCACGCGGCCTGCATCGTGCCCGAACGGCGCGAGGAGCGCACGACCGAAGGCGGGCTTGATGCGGCAGGCCAGCACAACCGCCTTGCTCCCATCGTCAGCCGCCTCGCCGATGCGGGCATCCGCGTCAGCCTGTTCATCGCGCCGGAACCGCGCCAGATTGAAGCCGCGATGCAGCTCGGCGCGCCGGTGGTCGAACTCCACACCGGCGAATATGCCCATGCGGAAGGCGAAGCCCGCGCGGTGGAGCTTCGCCGCATTGCCGACATGGCCGCGCTCGCTGCCAAGAACGGCATCGAGCCGCATGCAGGCCACGGGCTGACCTATGAGAACGTCAGCGCCATCGCCGCGATCCCCCAGCTCGCGGAACTCAATATCGGGCACTACTTGATCGGCGAGGCGATCTTCACCGGCCTTGCGCCGGCAGTGCTGCGGATGCGCGAGTTGATGGACGCGGCGCGGTGACGAGCAGGCGGTGAGGAGGCAGCGATGATCATCGGCATGGGTTCCGACCTCTGCAACATCGAGCGCATTCAGGCCTCGCTCGACCGCTTTGGCGAGCGGTTCGAGAACCGCGTGTTCACCCCGCTCGAACGCGCCAAGGCCGCGCGCCGTCCGTTCACCAAGGCGGGCACGCTGGCGAAGCGCTTTGCGGCCAAGGAAGCCTATTCCAAGGCAGTCGGCACCGGGTTCAAGGCGGGCGTGTTCATGAAGGACATCGGCGTGGTCAACGCCCCTTCCGGCGCGCCCACCCTCGCCCTCACCGGCGGCGCGGCCGCGCGTCTGGCCGCGATCACCCCGGCGGGGCATGAAGCCGTGGTTCACCTCACCCTCACCGACGATCACCCATGGGCGCAGGCTTTCGTGGTGATCGAGACGAGACCGCTGGCCGAAGGTGCCGCTTGAGCGAAACGCCCGACTCCCCAACGCCGACATCCGCCCCCGAGGGCAGGCCGCCTGAGCCCGAGGGCACCAACTGGCTCGCCGAATTGCGCGGACTGCTGCTGATGCTGCTCGCGGTCATCGGTTTCCACAGCTTCGTGGCCAAGCCGTTCTACATCCCGTCGATCTCGATGATGCCCAACTTGCTGGTGGGCGATCAGCTGGTCGTCTCGAAGTACCCTTATGGCTGGTCGTGGGTTTCGGCCTCGATGCATTTCCTGCCGCGCTCGAAAACGCGAATCATGCCCGCGACGCCTGCCTACGGCGATATCGTCATCGTCGTCCCGCCAGACCGCGACGAGGATTACATCAAGCGCATCGTCGGCCTGCCGGGGGACCGCATCGCGGTGGTGAACGGCCAGATCATCCTCAACGGCAAGCCCGTGCCCCAAGTGGCCGAAGCCCCGCTCGAACTGCCGGTTGATCCGAATCAGCCTTGCGATCCCGATGATTTCCCCGGCCTGCGCTACCGCGCGGTCGATGGCATGCAGGTGTGCGAGCTGCCGATCTTCCGCGAAACCCTGCCCAATGGCGCGACTTACCAGATCATCGACCACCGCCAGCAACCGCTCGACAACTATCCCGAGACGAAGATCCCAGAAGGCTATGCCTTCCTGATGGGCGACAACCGCGATCATTCGGCAGACAGCCGCGCGCCGGTGGTGGAAAAGGGCCTCGGCGGGCCGGTGCCGCTGGCGGACATCGGCGGGCGGGCCGAATTCATCACCTATTCGCTCAATGGCACCGAAACGTGGAACCCGTTCACGTGGTACGGTGCCTTGCGGGGCAGCCGCGCTTCGCTCAAACTGCGCCCGATGATCCTGCCCCCGTCTCCTGAAGGCAAACCATGAGCGACGAACTTCCCCCCATTGCCCTCCGCCCCGCCAGCGGCCCGACCGACATTCGCGACGATCTCGTCCGGCAGGAAGTAAAGCGCGCGGGCGTGTGGCTCGGCATGGCGGCGCTGCTGGTGCTGGCGGTCTATCTCGCCCAGTCTCTGCTGATCATCTTCGGCGGCTTCGTGTTTGCCATGCTGATCGATGGCGGGCAGCGTCTGCTGGGCCGCGTGCTGCCGATCGGGCGCACTTGGCGCGTCACCGTGGTGCTGCTGCTCACGGTCGCGTTCCTCATCTGGGTTGTGGAATTTGCCGGCAGCCAGATCATGGCGCAGGCCACGCAGATGCCGCCGCTGGTCGCCGCGCAGGCACAGCGCGCGCTCGATTGGGGCAGCGCGCACGGCCTCAATCTTGGCGTCGCGATGGGCCGCGTAGATGTCGGCGCCATCGCGCAGCAGCTGCTCGGCGGCGTCGGGCAAGTCACGCAGGCGCTGGGCGGGCTGTTCGGCGGCGTCACCACGCTGCTGATCATCGTCATCCTCGGCATCTATTTCGTGCTGGAGCCGGATCTCTATCAGCGCGGCCTTGCGTGGATGCTTCCGGCGGAAAGCCGCGCGTATTTCCATGGCACCACCCACCGCATGGGCCGCACGCTGCGGATGCTGCTGGCGGGGCGGATGCTGGGCATGGTGATCGAAGGCGTCGCCACATGGGTTGCGCTCGCCGTCTATGGCGTGCCGATGGCGGCGCTGCTCGGCCTGCTCACCGGCCTGCTCGTCTTCCTCCCCAATATCGGCGCGCCGATTTCGGGCCTGCTGATGATCCTCGTCGGCTTCTCAGGCGGCACGACCATGG
>JBIPOH010000171.1:0-6921 GCA_044379435.1 Novosphingobium sp. | reverse complement strand
CGCTATTATGCCTGAGCGGATCGAACCCGCGCAGAGGCCTTTGCCCAGCCGCCTGGCCCGGGCGGAGAGCGACGGCGCACAGACGCAGGGCGAGTCGGGCGCCATGCCGTTCCTGCTGACGACGGGCAGCCATGGGGGCAAGTTTGATGCCCTTGGGGTCCGACGCGCTGCGGGAGTTCCACGCGCCGCAGGAGGCACAAGCAGTGCCGCGCAGCCTGCTGCATCCGCGCGGGGTGATCTGGCGTTCGCATCCGCTGCATTGGCACCATCGGCCGAGCAAGTGTCCCGCGCCGGGGCCGTGGTTGCCTTTCGCCGCGACGGCCTCGCTAGCGGGGGCCACACTGACCGGGATCAGGCGGACAGGAATCAGGCTGGCCGTCACGCTTTGCTGACGGCGCAGCCCGCGCCAGTCCTGCCGGATCTCGGCCTGGTCCGGCCTTTGCCGCTGCAGTCTGGTCCTGTCCGGCCAGGCTTGCTCCACCCCGGCGCGGTGCTGCCGGCCGATCCGCGCAAGCGGTTTCGCCGCGTTGCGATCATCCACTACTGGCTGGTGACGATGCGCGGCGGCGAGCGTGTGCTCGAACGCTTGCTGGAACTGTTTCCGGAGGCCGACATCTTCACGCACGTCTATGATCCGGAGGCGATGTCTGCCGCGATCAGGGCGCACAGGGTGCAGACGAGTTTCATCCAGAAACTGCCCGGTGCGCAGCGGCACTATCAGTCCTACCTCCCGCTCATGCCGATGGCGCTCGAGCAGTTGGATCTGCGCGGCTACGATCTGGTGATCAGCAGCGAAAGCGGCCCGGCCAAGGGCGTGATCCCCGCGCCCGATGCGCTGCATGTGTGCTATGTCCATTCACCGATGCGGTACTTGTGGGACCACTACCACGATTACCGCGCCGAGGCTGGCTGGCTGAAGCGCGCGGTGATGCCGCTGCTGTGCCATGGCCTGCGGCAGTGGGATACCAGCTCGGCCGCGCGGGTGGACCGGGTGCTCGCCAATTCGCACTTCATCCGCGAACGGGTGGCCAAGGCGTGGCGGCGCGAGGCGGCCGTGGTGCATCCACCCGTGGACTCTGCGCTGTTTTCCCCGGCGGACGAGATCGAGCCCGGCTATCTCTGGGTGGGCCAACTGGTGCCCTACAAGCGCGCGGACATTGCCATCGATGCCTTCAACGCGCTGGGCCTGCCGCTGACAGTGGTGGGCGACGGGCCGCAGGCGGCCATGCTGAAGAAGCGCGCCGGGCCGAACATCCGCATGATTCCGCGTCTGGATTTTGCCGCGCTGCGCCGCGCCTATGCCCGCTGCCGCGCGCTGGTCTTCACCGCCGAGGAGGATTTCGGCATCGTCCCGGTCGAAGTCATGGCCTCGGGCCGACCGGTCGTCGCCTATGGCCGGGGCGGCGCGCTCGATAGCGTGGTGGAGGATCGCACCGGCCTGTTCTTCGCGGACCAGACTTCTGCTGCGCTGGTGGACGCGGTGGAGCGGCTGGAGCGCTGGCTGCCGCACTTCGATCCTGCCGCCGCCATGGCCCGCGCCCGCGATTTTGCCCCCGAGCGCTTCGATGCCGGGGTGCTGGAGGCGCTGGCGTGAAGCTCCAGCCGCTCAACCGCTTGCGCACGCTGCTCACCGTGCTGCGACTGCGGCTGCGCGGCATGGCGCCGGGCGCGCGGTTCTTCGTCCACAGCGGCCTGCCGCGCATCGAAGGGCGCGGGCGCATCCGCATTGCCGAGCGCGTGAACTGGAGCTGCCACGGCGCACCGGTGGCCGTCGAAGTGGGGCCCGGCGCGATGCTCGAGATCGGGGCGCGCAGCTTCCTCAATGCCGGGGTCGAGATCGTGTGCCACGATCAGGTGCGGATCGGCGAGCATTGCCGCATAGGTCCGCGCTGCGTGCTGGCCGACACCAACCACCACCCGGTTCACGAAGGCGGGGGCGTGCGAGTTGCACCCGTCAGGCTGGGCCGCAACGTGTGGCTGGGGCGCGGCGTTATGGTCCTGCCGGGCGTGACGATCGGTGATCATGCGGTGATCGCGGCAGGCTCGGTGGTGTTCGGCGATGTGCCTGCGCGCGAGGTTTGGCGCGGCAACCCTGCCGCATTCGTCAAGGCGGTGCGCGCGGGCGAAGGGTTCGTGCGGCCATGAACGCGCGCTGCCCTGCACTTGGCTGCACACCGGCCTTCCCACAGCCCCCTAGACCGGGCTCCCGCACCGCGCCGAAGGGGCCGCGCCGATGGAGCTGACGTTCATCGGCGCAGTGCAGGTGCTGATCGGTCTGGCGCTGTTCGTCGCCGGATCGGTGGAGGCCATGTTCGCTTTCGTGCTGGCCTCGGCGCTGTTCGGCGGTTCGGCGGCGATCCTGCTGCCGCTGCTGGGTGGGTCCTCGATCCCGCCCGTGCAGTTCGCGCTGCTGTTTGCGGCGATGCGCCTGCTGGTGCCGGGCGCGGGCCAGATGGCAACGATTGGCCGGGCACTGCGCGCGAATGCATGGCTGGTGGGCTTTGTCGCCTATGGCGTGGTGATCGCGTTCATCGCGCCGCGCCTGTTTGCGGGGCAGATCGACGTCACACCCCTGCGCGGGCGAGTGGAGGCACGCTATGTCTCGACGCTGGCCTATGTATATTCCGTGCGGCCGCTGGCCTTCTCGCCGCAGAACCTGACCACGGCAGTCTACCTGTTGGGCACCTTGCTGGCGGCTCTGGCCAGCTACGTGGCCTGCGGGCGCGAACGGGGACGCGCGGTGCTGGTGCGCACGCTGGCCATAGTCGGCATAGCCCACGCGCTGACCGGATTCGCCTCAATCGCGCTCAAGGGCACGCCTGCCGAAGTGGTGCTGAGCGTGTTCCGCAATGCCTCCTATGCCCAGCTCGATCATGCCTACCTCGGCTTCGTGCGGATGACCGGGCTGTTTCCGGAAGCCTCGGGCTATGCCAACTATGCGCTGCTGCTGTTCGTCTTCGCGTTCGAATGCTGGCTGCGGCGGATCGATCCGCGCTGGACGGGGCCAGCCGCAGCCCTGCTGGGTGCGGCACTGGTGCTGAGCACATCCAGCACGGCCTATGCGGGGCTGCCGGTCTATGGTGCGGTGGTGCTGCTGCGCGCCGTGCTGTTTCCCGGCGCACTGCCGGCGGACCGGGCGCTGTGGATTGCTGCCGCGCTGGTCATGGCGGTGGCGCTGGGCAGCGCGATGATGATCTGGCAACCGCGCTTTGCCGATGCCTTTGGCGACATGATCCGCCACATGACGGTGGAGAAGGGCGAGTCCCTTTCGGGCCTTCAGCGCAAGTTCTGGGCCTGGCAGGGGATCGATGCCTTCCTCAAGAGCGGCGGGATTGGGATCGGGCCGGGCAGCTTCCGCTCGTCCAGCCTCGCCACTGCCGTGCTGGGCTGCACCGGCGTGATCGGCGCCGTCACCCTGCTGATGCACTTTCTCCGCGCATTCGGCCCACTGCGCCAATCGACCTGGACGCCGGTGGCAGACACGGCGCTCTCGACCGCAGCGGCTTGCGGCTGGGCGATGATGATGGGAGTGGCGACAAGTTCGATCTCATCCCCCAGTTGCGACCCCGGAACGGATATCGCCGTGCTGGGCGGAGCCGCGCTGGCGCTTCGGCGGCAGCAGGCAGCCCGCCGCGCGGCGGCTCCCATAAGCGCCCAGACGCCGCTGCCCGAGCCGGTGAGCACGGCGGGAACATCGGAGCGGCCCTTCATGCTGGCAGGAACAGGCACTCCGCGCGGCTTTGTCATGCCGGAACCGTTCGTGCTCGACAGCTCGCTCGAAATCGCGTGAACCCCGAGAGGGTACGCCGCCCTGTTGCTGCCCCTCCCCCCGCTCGGACGACGGTAAAAATCTGGGATGAGGGGCCCAGTAAAGCACTACACAGCCAATTAGTTCTTGGCCCGTTTCGGACCAAAATCCCCTTAAGCAGCAAGTCAATACGCTTGCATTCATGCCGACTTAATGACCATCATTGCGGCTGAATTGTGTCTGTTGGAAAAGCGATTCCACGGATTTTGCGCAAGTATAGCCAGATGTCCAATCCCATCATCACTGTCGTGCATACGCCAGCCAATGAAGGCCTGGACGGCTTTTTCGTGGTGCGACTGGATCGGCCGGCGACAGAGGCCGTTCAAATCGACTATCGGATTTTTACGGGCGATGGCGCAGGATCGCTGGAACGCAGTTTTCTTAATTTCAGAGTAAATGACGGCCAAGTCAAAACCGTAACGATCAATCCCGGTGAGACCAGCGCGACGATCAAAATCCTTACGAACGACGACAGCATTGACAGGCCAGACCTGAGCTATTCGCTCGAACTCTTCAATCTCCAAGGCGCCGAGTTTGCAGGTGGCGGGACGATATTGCGCACCATCGGCATCGCGCTCGATGATGATGGCGGCACGAGCCCGGCAGTAGTGGTTGGTGCGCCGGTCGTGGTGGAAGGCGATGCGGGCACGCAATTGGTGCGCTTCGAGGTGAAGCTCTCGCGCCCGCTGAGCAGCAGCACGACGGTGCAGTATACCACGCTCGATGGTTCCGCGACGGCGGGCAGCGACTATGTCGCCAAGTCTGGATCGCTGACCTTTGCCGCCGGGGAGACCAGCGCCTTTGTCGATGTGGTGATCAAGGGCGATACCGCGCGCGAAGCTTCCGAGAGCTTCTCGCTGAAGATCACCCCACCTACGGCTGCACCTGCCATCCAGAGTACGCTGGGAACAGCCACAATCCTCAACGATGACACGGTCAATGACGTACCGTCGGTGTCGGTGGTGCATATGGCCGGCAATGAAGGCAAGAACGGGGTGTTTGTGCTGCGGCTGGACAGGCCTGCGATCGAAGCCGTGCAGATGCAGTTCAGGGTGGTAACCGGCAATGGTGCAGGATCGCTGGACCTGAGTGCTCTTGGTTCCAGCTTTGAAGCAGGCAATGTCTATACTGTCACGATCGATCCTGGTCAGACGACCGCGAGCATTCGCGTCGACACCGACGACGACAACATCGACAGACCAGACCTGAGCTACTCGCTCGAACTCTTCGACCTGCAGGGCGCCGAGTTTGCAGGTGGCGGGACGATATTGCGCACCACAGGCATCGTGCTCGATGATGATAGCGTGGCGAACAACCGCGTGGCTGTGGGCCAGCAGCTGGTGCAATTTGAAGGGGCGGCCAACCGGGACACCATCCGGTTCGAGATCAAGCTGTCGCGTCCGGCTGCGACCGACACGGTGCTCAATTACAACACACTCGATGGCACCGCGCTGGCGGGCCAGAACTATATCGCCAGGAGCGGATCGGTGACGATCCAGGCAGGTGCCACATCGGGGTTCGTAACCATACGGTTGCTCGACGGCGCAGTGAACGATGCGGGCAAGACATTCACGCTGGCGGTGAAGCCGGTTTCGTTCGGCAGCACCTACCATATCGGCGCGATCATCCAGCCGCGCAACACGTATGGCACGAACAACGGGGAAAGCATCGTCGGCACGGCCATCGACGATGTAATCTTCGGCCTTGGCGGCAACGACACCATCACCGGGCTGGGCGGGAAGGACTACCTCAACGGCGGCGCGGGCAATGACCAGCTGCTTGGCGGCATCGGCAACGATACGCTGCTGGGTGCGGCGGGCCGTGATACCTTGCTGGGCGGTTCGGGCGGCGACACCCTGAACGGCGGCGACAGCGCCGACAGCTTGCGCGGCGGCACCGGGCGGGATCAGCTGATCGGCGGCACAGGCGCCGACAGGTTCATTTTCGGCCCCGGTGAGGCCGCAGGCATTCCCGGCGCAACGAATGACCGGATCCGCGATTTCAGCGCCAGCGAGGGGGACAAGATCGACTTACGCCTGATCGACGCGCGCACCAACATGAGCGGTGATCAGGCTTTCGTGTTCATCGGCAAGGCCGCTTTCAGCAAAGTCGCGGGCCAGCTGCGGTTCGAAACGATTTCCGGCAATACCTATGTTTCGGGCGATATGAACGGCGATGGCATCGCGGATATCGCGATCCGGGTGGACGGCGTGGTGGCGCTGGCCGTAACGGACTTCCTGCTCTGACCGGCCCAGCGCCCGCCCAGTGCCCAAGGGGTGCGAGCGGGGCTGGCGGGCCAGCTGCGGATCATATCCGCAGCTGGCTGCCGAGTTCGACGACGCGGTTGGTGGGCAGCTTGAAGTAGTCCATCGCGCTTTCGGACAGCTTCAGCATCCAGGCGAAGAGGCGTTCGCGCCACAACGCCATGCCGGGGACCGCGCAGGAGGCGATGAGCTTCTGGCGGCTGAGGAAGTAGCTGGTGTGCAGCGGCTCGAACACGAGGTCGGTCTGCGTGGCGGCGGCGGCAAGATCGCGCGGGATGTCGACATCTTCCATGAAGCCATAGTGCAGGATCACACGGTAGAAGCCGTGCCCTTCGTCATGGAATTCGGCGCGCGTGGCCGGGTCGATCTGGGGAACATCGGCGACCGCAACGGTGAGCAGCACGACGCGTTCATGCAGCACCTGATTGTGCTTGAGATTGTGCAGCAGCGCTGCGGGCAGCACATCGGGCGAGGCGGAGAGGAACACCGCCGTGCCGCGCACCCGGTGGATGGTCGAGGCGGTGGACTTGATGAACACGGCGAGCGGCAGGCTGTCTTCCAGCATGCCTTCGCGCATCAGACGGCGGCCGGTGGACCAGGTGGTGAGCAGCGTGAAGATCACGAGGCCCACGACGATCGGGAACCATGCGCCTTCGAACAGCTTGGCAAGGCCCGAGGCGAGCAGCACCGTATCGATCACCACGAACGTGACGAAGCCAAGCACGCTGCGCCACAACGGGCCGCGCCAGATGCGGAACACCACGACATACTGCATCAGCGTGGTGATGAGCATGGTGCCGACGACGGCGAGGCCATAGGCCGGAAGCATTGCCGCAGAAGCGCGAAAAC
>JBIPOH010000170.1:0-6976 GCA_044379435.1 Novosphingobium sp. | reverse complement strand
AACTCCCGGATCGCCGCGATCCCCCACAGCACCTCGCCCACGCCAAAGCGATTGGTGCTTGGCGCATCGTGAAACAGAGCATCCATCGCGGGCAGATCATCCGCCATCAGCGCGCGCTCGTATTCGTTGAACGCCGCCGTCACTTCGGCCAGCAAGATGGGATCATTGACCTTCATGCGGGATGCTCCGCCAGCCAGTGCCGCGCGATATCGATGCGGCGCGGGGTCCACGCATCACCGCTGGCCAGCACGTGATCGACAAACCGCGCTACCGCCCGCGCCCGGCCCGGACGCCCGGCAACACGGCCATGGAGGCCGACCGACATCATCCGCCCGCCTTCTTCGCGCAATTGCTCAAAGGTATCCCGCAAATATCTGAAAAACTGCTCGCCCTCGGTGAAACCATTGAGCGAGACGATCTTCATGTCGTTGGCATCGAGCGAATAGGGCACGATCAGCTGCGGCTTGCCGTGCCGCCGGTCCCAATAGGGCAGATCATCGGCGTAGCTGTCGGCATCGTAAAGAAAGCCGCCTTCCTCCACCACCAGCCGCGCCGTGTTTGGCGATGTCCGCCCCTGATACCAGCCGAGCGGGCGCGCTCCGGTCAGCTCAGTGTGCAGCGCAATCGCCTGGGCGATATGCGCGCGCTCTACCGCTTCCGGCACATACTGGTAATCGATCCAGCGAAGCCCGTGGCTCGCGATTTCCCAATCGGCCTTCAGCATGGCTTCCACCGCCGCCGGATTGGCCGCCATCGCCGCCGCCACGCCAAACACCGTCACCGGCACCCCGCGCTCCGCAAACAACCGGTGCAGCCGCCAGAACCCGGCGCGGCTGCCATATTCGTAGAGGCTCTCAATCGCCATCGCCCGCGCCGGATGGGAGGCTGCACCAACCATTTCCGACAAGAACGCCTCGGACCCCTTGTCGCCGTTGAGGACCGAGTTTTCCGCGCCTTCCTCGTAATTGATCACGAACTGCACGGCGACCTTGGCCCCGCCCGGCCAGCGCGCATCGGGCGGGCTCGCGCCATAGCCAACGAGGTCGCGCGGTGACGTCATGCCGCCTCCCAGGCCGCAATCGCCGCCGGTACCGCAGCGCCCAGCGGCAGCTTGTGCCCGGCCGCTGTCAGGCATGCCTCCAGCGCGCCCAGCGTCAGCAGCACTTTGTGCTTCATGGCGTTATAACCCATCGCGCCGAGCCGCCAGATCTTGCCCTGCAGCGGACCGAAGGCCGTGCCGATCTCGATCTCGAAATGCGCGCGCATCACGGTGCGGATCGCCTCGCCGTCCAGTCCGGCGGGGATATGCACGCCGGTCACATTGGTCATGCGGTGCGCATCGTCGCCATAGACCGTGAGGCCCATCGCGCGCAGCCCGGCCGTCATCGCCGCGCCCGCCTTGCGGTGCCGGGCAAAGCGCGCCTCCAGCCCCTCGCCCAGCGCCACGCGGGCACATTCGCGCGCGGCATAGAGCATGGAGGTTGCCTCGGTGTGGTGATTGAGCCGCTTTTCGGACCAGTAGTCCATGATCATCGCCAGATCGAAGTAGTTGGAAGCAATGCGCGGGCCTGCACCGTCCGCGATATCCGCGCGCCGGATGCCCTGCTCCACGTGCCGCCGCGCAAAGATACGCTCTGCCGCGCGGTCGGAGATCGTGATCGGCGCGCTGCCCGAAGGCCCGCCAAGGCACTTCTGCAAGCCCGCCGTCACCACATCGACGCCCCAGCGGTCTGCCGCAATTTCCATCCCGCCCAGCGTCGCGCAGGCATCGACATAGGCATAAGCGCCCGCCGCCTTGCACAGCGCGCCCAGCCCTTCCAGCGGCTGCGCCATCGTGGTCGAAGTATCGCCGTGAACCGTCGCCACCACTTTGGGGCCATGGCGCTGGATACCATCCGCAATCGCCTCAAGCGGCACGACTTCGCCCCACGGCGCGCTCACCGTCTCGATCTTCGCGCCGATCCGGGTCAGGATTTCGGTCAGCAGCAGCCCAAAGCGCCCGAAATTGACCACCAGCACCGTGTCACCCGGCTCGACCAGGCTGACCAGCGAAGCCTCGATGGCCGCGCGCGCGGTGCCGTCGATCAGCATGGTCCACTGGTTCTGCGTGCCGAACACCGGGCGATAGAGCGCCATGACCTGGTTCATGAACCCCGTCATTTCGGGGTCGAACTGGCCCAGAAGGTCCGCCGCCATCGCCCGCAGCACGCGCGGGTGGGCATTGACCGGCCCCGGCCCCATCAGCAGCCGCTGCGGCGGATCGATCTCGCCGAACAAGGTGGGATCAAGCGTCACATTTCGCTCCCAATTGCCTGATAAAGCCGGACATCACTTCCAGCGCTGCCTCGGCATCCGCAGGTTCGACATGTTCGGCTGGATTGTGGCTCACCCCGCCCCGGCAGCGCAGAAACAGCATCGCTGTGGGGCAGAGCGCGGCCATGATCATCGCATCGTGTCCCGCGCCCGAAACAAGGCGGAAGGGACGCTGGCCTGCCTCTGCCGTCGCTGCATCGAGCAGGTCCATCAGCGCGGGGTCGCAGGGGCTGGCGGGCAGGTCATGCACCTGCCGCACTGAAAGGCCGAGGTCGCGCCGCCCGGCAATCCCGCGAAACTGCCGCAGGATCGCGTCTGCCGCCCGGTCACGCAGCGCGGCATCGCCCGCGCGCACATCAAGCGTGAAACGGCTGCGCCCCGCGATCACATTGGCTGCGCCCGATGGCACGTCCACCACGCCAACCGTGGCAACAAGGTCCGGCGGCCCCGCCGTTGCGACGGCTTCGGCGGCCAGCACCATTTCCGCCATGCCGGCCACGGCATCGCGGCGCAGGGCCATCGCGGTCGTCCCGGCATGGCCCGCGGTGCCCGAAAGCCCGATCTCGAAGCGCAGCTGCGCCGCAATGCCCGTCACCGTGCCCAGCGCCAGCCCTTCGGCCTCCAGCACCGGTCCCTGTTCGATATGCGCCTCAAGGTAGGCGAGGATTTCACCCGGGGAGCGCGCGGCGGAAGGATAGGCGGCAAGATCGAGCAGATCGCCCAGCCTCACCCCATCGCGGTCCACCACCTCCAGCGCTGCCGGATCGAGCGTTCCCGCCACCGCCCGGCTGGTCAGCATCGCGGAAGGGAAGCGGCTGCCTTCCTCGTCACCGAAAGCATAGACCTCGACGGCAAACGGCATTCTTGCGCCGCTTGAGGAAAGCGCGGCAACCGCTTCAATTCCGAGCAATATTCCGAGCGGCCCGTCATAAACCCCAGCATTCCGCACGGTGTCGACATGACTGCCGATCACCAGCGCGGGCGCCCCCGCCGTCTGCCCTTCATAGCGTCCGATCAGGTTCGCAGCTGCATCGCGCCGGACGGCCATGCCAGCCTCGGCCATCCACGCTGCAAGCTGCTCCTGCGCGGCATGATAGGCGGGCGAAAGATAAGTCCGCGTAAGGCCATCGGCGCTGTCGCTGAACGGCGGCACAGCCAGCGCCTCGCACCGCGCCACGGCCCTTGCGCCGTCCCCCACCAGATCAGGGGCTACCATGCCGCCACTCCGCCATCGCTGCGCGGATCGGTAGCGCCATCGAGCCGACCATCGGCGTGGCGGACAACCGCTCCAGCGTGGCCCATCATGGCTGTCCGCGGCCCGACACGCTCCACGACATGCCCCGCCGCCTCAAGCGCCGCGTAAAGCTCGGGCGCAAAGCCGTCTTCCAGCTTGAGCGTGGTTGATGGATCGCCCCACGTGCGCCCCAGCAACCAGCGCGGGCCGCTGATCGCCTCCTGCAAGTCCGTGCCGAAGCGCGCATAGCGGGTGAACAGCGTGCCTTGCGTCTGCGGCTGCCCTTCCCCGCCCATCGTGCCAAAGGCCATCACGCGCCCATCATCGAACTTCGCCAATGCAGGATTGAGCGTATGGAAGGGTTTGCGATGCGGCTTCAGCGCATTCCAGCCCGCCTCCGCCAGCCGGAAACTGCTCCCCCGGTTCTGCCAGGTGATCCCGGTTTTCGGCAGCACCAGCCCGGAGCCGAATTCGAAATAGGTCGACTGGATCGCGCTCACCACGCGCCCCTCGCTGTCCGCCGCGCCGAACCAGCAGGTATCGCCCCACTGCGGCGGCTGCGGCCATGGCAGGGCCTTGGCCGGATCGATCCGCGCTGCCATGGCGTCCAGCGCGGCCGGATCATCCAGCAGCGCCTGCCAGTCGAACCCATAAAACGCCGGATCGCTCATATGCCGGTCGCGCAGCAGGAACGCCTGCTTGGTCGCCTCCACCAGCCCATGAACATGATCGAACCCGTCCGCCGCTTGCGCCGCAAGCCGGTCAAACAGCGCCAGGATCAGCAGCGAAGCCGCGCCTTGCGTCGGCGGCGCAGAGTTCCACAGCTGCGCCCCGCTGATGCGCGCTGTCAGCGGCGCGGGCCGATATGCCGTGTGCGCCGCAAGATCCGCCGCCGAAACCGGGCTGCCCAGCGCGGCCAGATCCGCCGCGATGTCTGCCGCCAGCCCTCCGGTGTAGAAGCTTTCCGGCCCATCATCCGCCAGCCGCCGCAAAGTCTCGGCCAGAAGCGGCTGGCGCAGCACATCGCCCTCTGCCAGGGGCCGCCCCTCCGGCTCGAACGTTGGGGCATAGGCCCCCGGCTGTACCCGCAGTTCAGGCCCTTTCACCTCGGCAATCGCCGCGTGCCCAGCTGTTACCGCAACGCCCGCTTCAGCATGGGCCACCGCATCGCGCAGCAGCCGTTCCAGCGGCAACGAACCGCCCGCCGTCTCCAGCGCCGCCGCCCAGCCCGAAATCGTCCCCGCCACCGTGTTGGCCGCGAGGGGTCCGCGAAACGGCACCGCCTCCAGCCCGGCATACATCTCGAGCGAAACCTGCGCCGCCGCGCCGCCGCAGCCGTGGATGCCATGCACAGCGCCGCCGGGCTCGTGGATCACCCAGAACCCGTCGCCGCCGATCCCGGTCATATGCGGATAGACCACCGTCAGACACGCCGCGACGGCCACGGTGGCCTCCACCGCATTGCCGCCATCCTGCAGCACCGACAGCCCTGCCTCCGCCGCCAGCCGGTGCGGCGCGGTGACGATGCCCTTGCGGCCCGAGACGGTGGCGAGGCTCATCAATCAGGCCCCATCAATCCGGCAGGGCTGCGACGAACGCCCGCACCACATGCGCCGAATTGGCCGAGGCGAGGTGTTCGAAGACATATTCCATGTTCTTGTGCGGATCGCCGCCGGCAAGATCGGAAAGGCTGCGAAACACGATGGCCGGCACGCTGTTGCTCATGGCCACCTGCATCACAGGGCCGCTCTCCATATCGAGCACCCGCGCCTTCCATGCGCGCTGCAGGTAGATGCGGAAGGCCGCGTTGTCGGCATAGATCCCCGCCGTCACCCCGGTTCCGCCAACCGCGACTTTGGGCATGCGCGGCAGGCACAGCGCCGATCCTGCGCGCATCTTGTCAGACGGCGGCACGCAGCGTTCGAGAGTGACGCCTGCCACCACCTTCTTCGCCAGCGCCAGCAGATCGGCATCGACCGGGATGCGGTAAACCCGCTTCATGCTTGCGTCCTTGCTGGTGATCAGCGTGCCGCGCGGGAAAATGAAGTTCCAGTTCGCAGGCGATTCCGGATGGCCCTCGTCGGGCGGCATCCAGCCCTTTTTGGTGCGCCGGGCGAACGAGCCCTCCAGATACTGGCCCCAGTTCTCCGGCACCACGACATCGCCGATGGAGAGCGCCGGATCGACCCCGCCCGCAATCCCGGAAAAGACAATGCGCTTCACGGTAAACCGGTCGAGCACCAATTGCGTGTTCATCGCGGCGTTCACCACGCTGACCCCGCTTTGCATCAGCACCACCGGTTTGCCCTCCAGCGTACCCGTCAGGAAGGTGCTGCCGTTGATCGTGTGCTGCTTGGCGTTCAGAATCGTCGGCACAAGCGAGTGCCATTCGGGATAGAACGCCGTCATCACCACCGTGCGCGGCGTATCATCCAGCTTTTGCGCCCATGCCGGTGCGGCCAGCAGCGCGAGGACGGCGAGAAATACAAAGCGGATCATGCAGCAGCCATCCATGCAAAGCGAGCCACGAACAGCGCGGCAAGGGTGTAGAGAAACCAGTCCTTGAGGCTCGCCTGCCCCTTGAGCAGTTTGAGCAAGGCATGGGCGGTAATGCCAAAGGCAAGGCCATTGGCGATGGAGAACGTGAGCGGGATCATCGCCACGGTGAGGAACGCCGGGATTGCCGCCATCGGGTCTTCCCAGTCCACCTCGGTCAGCGGCAGCAGCATCAGCCCGCCCACCACGACCAGCGCGGGCGCGGTCGCCGCCAGCGGCACGAGCTGCGCATAAGGCGCGACGAACATCGTGGCGAAGAACAGCAGCCCGCAGACCACCGCCGTCAGCCCCGTGCGTCCGCCTGCCTGCACGCCCGCCGCGCTCTCGACATAGCTGGTGACCGTGCTGGTGCCCGCCACCGCGCCCACCATCGTCGCAACCGCATCGGTCATCAGAATGCGGTTGAGGCCCGGGATCTTCCCCGCCGCATCCATCAGCCCGGCGCGTTTGGTGACGGCGACCAGCGTGCCGATATTGTCGAACAGATCAACGAACAGGAACACGAACAGGATTTCGAGCAGCCCCAGCCCGGCCTTCCCCGAAAGCCCGAAAACGCCCGGAATATCGAGCTGGAACGCGGTCCCGGTCAGCGCGGCAAGGCTATAGGGCTCGGTCGGCGCGTGAACCTGACCCATGATCCAACCCGCAATCGTCGTCAGCACGATGCCGATCAGCATCGCCGCCCGCACGTTCCACACCGAAAGCGTGCCGATGATGACGAGCCCGAACAGCGCCAGCGCCGGCCCCGGCTGCGTCACGCTGCCCAGCGCCACGAACGTGGCCGGATTGGCGACGACGATCCCCGCATCCTTGAGGCCGATAAACCCGATGAACAGGCCAATGCCGCCCGCCACCGCTGCAAAAAGGTGCGGC
>JBIPOH010000169.1:0-6996 GCA_044379435.1 Novosphingobium sp. | reverse complement strand
CTGCTCGTCGATGACGTGATGACCAGCGGCGCGACGACTGACGCCTGCATGGCCGCGCTGCGCCGTGCCGGTGCAGGCGAAGTGCGGATCGCCTGTTTCGCGCGGGTCCTGGATGAAGCCTTGGAGCATGCCGGGCCAGATCCGGCGGCTCTGGCGGCGTAGGCTCTGAAACACGAAACGCCCGGAGCGTGAACTCCGGGCGTTCCCGTGACGATATCCGATCAGCGTCAGATCCGTCCTGCCACGGTCCGCCCCCCTAGGCGGCCACCAGCTTCGTGCTGGCATGTGACGGACGGCAGCCTGCGCTGAAATCCCTGAGCGTTTTTCCTCTGGCTGCGCCGCTCTGCCCGGACCGGGGAGCGGTGCCGCCATAAGGCCCCATTTTTCTACAACCCTGAACTTTGGCCATTCAGCCTGCGCCCTGCCATTTGGCTGGTGCGCCTTGCAGTTCCCTCAAACCACGCAGTAATCTTCCGCGATTGCGGGCCGGTGTAAAAGGGCGATGTGCACCAGTCATGGATTTTGGGAGGGGGATGTGGTTATCCTGCAACAAAATGACACCCGCAGGGGTGCATCAGCGAAAGGTCTGTCTCATTTCCACGCAAACTTCCGAATCCTCTGGCGATCAGGCCGATCTGCGCGAGCAGGGCACCGTGTTCATGCCGCGCTTCGATTCTGCGGGGCTGGTCACGGCCGTCGCGGTTGATCATGCCAGCGGCCGCCTGCTGATGCTGGCACATATGAACGCCGAGGCCATTGCACGCACGCGCGAGACCGGGCTGGCGCACTTTCATTCCCGATCGCGCGGGCGGCTGTGGATGAAGGGCGAGACTTCGGGCCACGTGCTTCGGGTGATCGAGATTCGCGTCGATTGCGATCAGGATGCGCTGGAGTTGCGGGTTGAGGCGGCAGGCCCGGCTTGCCACACCATGGCGCCTTCCTGCTTCTACCGGCGGCTCGATCAGGCAGGCGCACTGGAACGGATCGAAGGTTGACGCTTACGTAAGGGGTAGCTAGGTCTTTGGGGCATGTCATCGCGCCCCATCACCACGAGTCCGGCCCTCGATGCCCGTTCCGGCCGGGCTTCAGCCGCTGCAACTCGCCGGGTAAGTCCCGCCCGCAGTGGTGAGCAGGGGCCTCGGGAAGATCACACAGGCCATCTGCATCAGCCCGATGCCCTGGCGCGCGAGCAGTTCACCATTTCCGACCTCTCAGCTGAATTCGGCGTCACCGCGCGGGCGCTGCGTTTCTATGAGGATGAGGGGCTGATCGCGCCGACGCGCGCGGGCCTTGCGCGGATTTATTCAAAGCGCGACCGGGCGCGGCTGGCGTGGATCATGCGCGCCAAGAACGTGGGCTTCAGCCTCTCCGAAATCCGCGACATGATCGACCTTTACGATCTGGGCGACGGGCGGGCCAAGCAGCGCCGCGTTACCATCGACAAGTGCCGCGAACGGATCGACAATCTCAAGCGCCAGCAGGCTGATATAAACGCCACGATTGCGGAACTGACCAGCTTCGTGGCGCTGCTGGTGGAGCACGAGAAGCTGGAAGGCCGCCCGGTCGATCTGGCCGCTGATCCTGAACAAGACTGAGAGGACTGCCCCATGCCCGTTTTTCAGGCGCCGACCCGCGACACCCGTTTCGTTGTCAACGAAGTGCTGAACCTCGAAACCTACGGACACCTGCCGGGCTTTGCGGCGGCAACACGGGACCTGACCGACAGCGTGATCGAGGAAGCCGGGCGCTTCGTGAACGAGGTGGTCGCCCCGCTTAACCTTTCGGGCGACCGCGAGGGCTGCACCCGGCACAGCGACGGCAGCGTGACGACGCCTGCTGGCTTCAAGGAAGCCTATGCCCGCTATGTCGAGGCGGGCTGGGGCACCCTGGCCGCGCCCGAAGCGCTGGGCGGGCAGGGCCTGCCGCATGTCATGGGCTTCGTGATGGAGGAATACCTCGCCAGCGCCAACCAGGCCTTCGCGATGTACCCGGGCCTTGCCAATGGCGCGATCTCGGCGATTGCGTCCAAGGGCTCGCCCCAGCAGCAGGCGACCTATCTGCCCAAGATGGTCAGCGGCGAATGGCTCGGCACGATGAACCTGACCGAGCCGCACTGCGGCACCGACCTCGGCCTCATTCGCACCCGCGCAGAGCCGAAGGCGGATGGCTCCTATGCCATCACCGGCACCAAGATCTTCATTTCGGCGGGGGACCACGACCTTAGCGAAAACATCATTCACCTCGTGCTGGCGAAGACGCCCGGCGCACCCGAATCGTCTAAGGGCATTTCGCTGTTCATCGTGCCCAAGTTGCTCGTGAACACGGATTGCAGCCTTGGGGACCGCAATGCCGTCTCGGTCGGTTCGATCGAACACAAGATGGGCATCCACGGCAACGCCACGTGCGTGATGAACTACGACGGCGCGAAAGGCTGGATCGTGGGCGAGGAGAACAAGGGCCTCGCCGCGATGTTCATCATGATGAACGCCGCGCGCCTCGGCGTCGGCATTCAGGGCCTCGCGCAGGCGGAAGCTTCGTATCAGAACGCGCTGCTCTATGCGCAGGAGCGCCGCCAAGGCCGCGCGCTGACCGGGCCGGCAGAGCCTGAGCAGAAGGCCGATCCGCTGCTCGTCCACCCGGACGTGCGGCGCATGCTGATGGACGCCAAGATGTTCATCGGCGGCATGCGCGCGCTGTGCCTGTGGGGGGCGCTGCAGGTCGATCTATCGCACAAGGCCGAAACCGAGGAAGAGCGGCAGGCGGCGGACGATCTCATCAGCCTGCTCACCCCCGTGATCAAGGGCTATGGTACCGATATGGGCTACAAGACCGCGACCGACATGCAGCAGGTCTGGGGCGGGCACGGCTATATCGCCGAGAACGGCATGGACCAGTTCGTGCGCGATGCGCGCATCGCGATGATCTACGAAGGCGCGAACGGCGTGCAGGCGATGGACCTCGTTGGCCGCAAGCTGGCGCTGAACGGTGGCCGCGCGATCCAGCGCCTGTTCGCGGTGATCGACGCCGAATGCGCCGAGGACAGCGCCGATGAGACGGTGAAACTGGTTGCCGAGCGGCTGGGCAAGGCCGCCAGCCACCTCAAGGCCGCGACGATGTGGTTCCTCCAGCACGGCATGGCCGACCGCAACGCCATCGGCGCGGGCGCCTATGCCTACATGACGCTGACCGGCGTGGTCTCGCTTGGCCTGATGTGGCTGCGCATGGCCAAGGTTTCGGCGGCGGCGATGGGCACTGACGGCGCCGACGCGGCGTTCTACGAAGCCAAGCTGCTCTGCGCCAAGCACTGGGCGCTGCGTTTTGCCCCGCAGGCAGGCGCGCTGCGCTATGAAGTGGAAGCGGGCGCGGAAACCGTGATGGGGCTGACGGCGGAGCAGTTCGCCGCCTAGAAAGCCTCGTCCAGCAGCCCCATCAGCGCCGCCCAGCTTTGCCGGTCGGCGCTGGCGTCAAAGCCGATGGCGGGAAGCCCGCGCGTGTCGCTGCCGGGATCGGTGAAGCCGTGGCGGACGCCGCTGTAGGTATGGAAGTGCCAGTTGGCTCCCGCCGCGTCCATTTCCTCCCAGAACGCCGTGGTTTGCGAACGCGGTACGAGCGGATCGGCATCGCCGTGGCAGACGAGGATGCGCGCCTTGACCGCGCCGGGTGCGGCGGGCAGCGTAGTATCGAGCAGGCCGTGGAAGCTTGCGGCCAGCACGATACCCGCGCCGTCCCGCGCGAGTTCGAGCGCGGCCTGCCCGCCCATGCAATAGCCCACGGCGGCGGCCTTGAGGCCCTGCGCTTCGGGCAGCCCCGTCAGCGCCGCCAGTCCGGCACGAAGGCGTGCGCGGTAGGCTTGGGCCGATCCGCGCAGTACCCCTGAAAGTTCGCGCGAATGCTCGAAATCGCGCACCGGCTCGCCATAGAAATCGGCGACCATGGCGAGGAATCCGGCATCCGCCAGCATGGCCGCGCGCCGTTCCATCGGCGGGTTCACGTTCATGATCGTCGGCAGCACGAGGGCGGCACCGCGCGGGGCACCAGCGGGGCGGACAAGCCACCCCGTCAGCGCAGTGTCTCCGTCGTTGTAGGCGATGCTCTCCAAGGCCTTACTCCGGCAGGAAATCCGGCACCGAAAGGTAGCGCTCGCCAGTATCGTAGTTGAAGCCCAGCACGCGGCTACCGGGGGCAAGGTCGGGCAGTTTCTGCGCAATGGCCGCCAGCGTTGCGCCAGAACTGATGCCCACCAGCATCCCTTCCTCGCGCGCGGCGCGGCGGGCCCATTCCTTGGCGTCCGCCGGATCGACCTGGATCGCGCCGTCGATGGCCTGCGTATGGAGGTTGCCCGGAATGAACCCCGCGCCAATGCCCTGGATCGGGTGCGGTGCAGGCTGGCCGCCCGAGATGACCGGCGAAAGCGTGGGCTCCACCGCCCAGGCCTTCATCGCCGGCCAGTGCGCCTTCAGCATCTCGGCGCAGCCCGTAAGGTGGCCGCCCGTGCCCACGCCCGTGATCAGCGCATCAATCGGCGCATCGGCGAAGTCTGCAAGGATTTCCGCCGCCGTGGTCGCCACGTGCACGGCCACGTTGGCGGGGTTGTCGAACTGCGCGGGCATCCATGCGCCCGGGGTCTGCTCCACGATCTCCAGCGCGCGGGCGATGGCGCCCTTCATGCCCTTTTCGCGCGGGGTGAGATCGAAGCTGGCGCCATAAGCCAACATCAGCCGCCGCCTCTCGAGCGACATCGATTCGGGCATGACGAGCACCAGCTTGTAGCCCTTGACCGCCGCGACCATCGCAAGGCCGATGCCGGTGTTGCCGGAAGTCGGCTCGACAATCGTGCCGCCGGGCTTGAGGCTGCCGTCAGCTTCCGCGGCCTCGATCATGGCGAGCGCAATGCGGTCCTTGATCGAGCCGCCGGGATTGGTGCGTTCGCTCTTCACCCATACCTCGTGACCCGGAAACAGGCGGGAGAGACGAATGTGCGGAGTATTGCCGATGGTGGCGAGGATATTGGCCGCTTTCATGTCGCTTCCTTCTGGTGAAGTGTCTTGTCTGCAAACGTGCGCACGAGCCTGAGTTCGGGGAACCATACGGCCCACAGCGCGGTCACAACTATCGCACCGACGCCGCCGAATACAACCGCGCCGGTCGCGCCGAGAAGGGCCGCTGCCACACCGGACTGCATTTCGCCCAACTCGTTGGAGGCCGAGATGGCAAGCCCCGAGATGGCGGAAACACGCCCGCGTACGCCGTCGGGCGTGTGCAGCTGGACCAGCGTGTTGCGGATGAAAACGGAGACCATGTCCGCCCCGCCCAGCAAGGCCAGCATGAACAGCGAGAGCAGATAATCGCGGCTGAGGCCGAAGCCGATGGTGGCCGCGCCGAACACGGCAACCGCGATCAGCATCTTGGCGCCCACGCCGCTTTCGATGGGTTTGCGCGCCAGCAGCAGCGCCACCAGCACCGCGCCTGCTCCCGGGGCCGCGCGCATCAGGCCGAGCCCGTTGGCGCCAACAGGATGCCCGTTCACCATCAGGATATCGCGGGCATAGACCGGCAGCAGCGCCGTCGCCCCGCCCAGCAGCACGGCAAACAGATCGAGCGTGACACAGCCGAACAGGAAGCGGTCATTCCACACGAAACTCAATCCGCCGACGAGCTGCGAGAGCGGGTGCGCGCGCTTGTTTTCCTCAGGCGGGGGCAGGGGACGAATGCGGAAGACGGAAAGGGTGGCAATGGCTAGCAGGACGGCCGAAATGCCATAGGGCAGCGCCGGGGACTGCGCGAACAGCAGACCGGCAATGGCGGGGCCGCCGACCGAACCCGTCTGCCAGGCCATCGAATTGATCGCCACCGCGCGCGGCATGAGGGCCACGGGCACGACATTGGGCGCGATCGAGGCCATGGCAGGGCCGATGAACACGCGCGCCGTGCCGTGCAGCGCGCCGAGCGCGAAGAGCAGCGGCAGGTTGAGATGTCCGGCCAAGGTCGCTGCTCCCAGCACCAGCGCCACCACCATGTCGATGGCAATGGCAAGGCCCGCCACGATGCGCCGATCATACCGGTCCGCTATCAGCCCGGCCAATGGCGTCAGCAGCAGCACCGGCAGGAACTGCGCAAGGCCAAGCAGGCCGAGCTGGAATGCCGCCGCACCAATGCTCATGCCATATTGGCTGCGCGCCACATCATAGAGCTGGTAGCCCAGCACCACGACCATTCCGGTCGTTGCGAACACCGAGAGGAACCGGGCCAGCCAGAAGCGGCGGTAGTCCGGGATGTCCAGCGGCGAGCGCGGTTCTGCAGATGGCACGATCACTGCGCCCGCATGGCAGCGCGGCGCGTCGTTGCCAAGCAAGCAAAACTTTAAATCTTCAATGGTGCGGCGATGCGCACCGGCGTTTGGCAGCGAACCGCGTCAGCGGGTGCGCTGGAGCCGGGGATTGGGCTGGAGCGCCTTGATCATCATCAGGAAATCATCCCCGCGCAGGATGCGCTCGAACTGGAACCCGGCCCGGTTGCCGTCCCCCCACACCAGGAAGGCTTCGATCCGCCCGATATGTTGAAGCCGGATCGTGATGCGCTCGCCGCGCTGCAGGGCCACTTCGCCCTTCACCATGAAGCCGGTGGTCGAAACGTTGATGACATGCAGAAGCACATCACCCAGCCGGCGGTGTTCGCCGATCAGGGGCAGGTCGACCGGGTGGCGGGTGGAAAGCCGCTGGTCGGTGACGGAAAGCTGCGCGCCGCTGGCCATGGTCGCTCCTCATGATGGTCAAGCATCAGGCGTTCTGGCCGCGAATGGCTGATATTTCGTAAAGGCCCTGCACCGTTTTGCCGCTTTACGGCAAGGGGTTGCCGGTTAACGGCAGGGTGTTGCCTTCAGGTTCCTCGCATCAGGAGGCGCGCAGCACCCCGTGCTTCTTCTTGCCCGAGGACACGCGCACTTCGCCCGCGCCAAGCGTGATGATGTGCGCCTCGTCGGTTATGGACTCACCCTCG
>JBIPOH010000168.1:0-7003 GCA_044379435.1 Novosphingobium sp. | reverse complement strand
CGACCTTGCCTATATCGCCTGCGCGCAAAAGCTTCTCGCCGCGCGCGATGCCGTGTTTCCGCAGTTTGCCACGCACAATGCGCAGACGCTGGCCACGATCCACCACCTGGCTGGCCCCGATTTCACCCCCGGCGACTACGAGTTCCAGTGCCTCCACGGCATGGGTGAGCCGCTTTACGACGAGGTGGTTCGAAACCGCCCAGTCCGTGTCTATGCCCCCGTCGGCACGCACGAGACGCTGCTGGCCTATCTCGTGCGGCGCCTTCTTGAAAATGGCGCGAACTCCTCATTCGTCAACCGCATTGCCGATCCGGATGTGCCGGTGGAGGCGCTGATCGAGGATCCGGCGCAAGCGGTTGCCGCCCAGCCCGCACCCGGCGCGCCGCACCCCGGCATCGCGCACCCCCTTGCACTGTTCGCCGACCGCCCGAACGCCGCCGGCCTTGATCTTGCCGACGAGCCAACTTTTGCCGCCCTCGCCGCGGCGCTTGCCGCCAGCGCCGCGCACGATCACCGCGCAGGCGATCCCGCCCGCGCCGCTGCGACGGTGCGCAATCCCGCCGATCACCGCGACGTGGTCGGCCATGTCCACGCTGCCAACGCCGAGCACGCCGCTCGCGCTGCCACACAGGCAGCCGCCGCAAGCTGGCCCGCCACCCCGGTGGAGGCCCGCGCCGCCGCCCTCGAACGCGCCGCCGATGCCATGGAAGCGGCGCGCATCCCCCTCATCGCGCTGCTGATCCGCGAAGCCGGAAAATCTGCGGCCAATGCGCTTGCCGAAGTGCGCGAAGCGGTCGATTTCCTCCGCTACTACGCTGCCGAAGCACGCCGCCTGACTGCTGATGCGGAGCCCCTTGGCCCCATCGCATGCATCAGCCCATGGAACTTCCCGCTAGCGATCTTCATCGGCCAGATTGCCGCCGCGCTCGCCGCCGGGAATCCGGTGCTGGCCAAGCCCGCCCCAGAAACCCCGCTCATCGCGGCGCAGGCCGTGCGCATCCTGCACGAAAGCGGGGTGCCTGCCGATGCGCTCCACCTGCTGCCCGGTGGCGGCGAAATCGGCGCAGCGCTCGTCGCCGCGCCCGAAACGCAAGGTGTCGTTTTTACCGGCTCCACCGCCACGGCCCGCGCCATCCAGCGCGCGCTGGCGGGCCGCCTTGATGCGCGGGGCGCGCCGATTCCCCTCATCGCCGAAACCGGCGGGCTCAATGCCATGGTGGTCGATAGCTCGGCGCTGGCCGAACAGGTCGTCGCCGATGTTCTCGCCTCCGCGTTCGATAGCGCAGGTCAGCGCTGTTCGGCGCTGCGCCTGCTGTGCCTGCAGGAAGATGTGGCCGATCGCACGCTGGCGATGCTGCGAGCCGCAATGGCCGAACTGGCGGTGGGCAACCCCGCTGCGCTCGCCACCGATGTCGGCCCGGTCATCTCAAGCCGCGCGCGCAGCGGCATCGCCGCCCACGTGACCGCCATGCGCGCCGCCGGTTTCCCGGTCACCGAAATGCCGCTCGGCGCCGAGACCGCCCACGGCACGTTCATCGCCCCCACCTTGATCGAGCTGAACACTCCCACAGACCTCAAGGCCGAAGTGTTCGGCCCCGTCCTCCACGTTGTCCGCTACCGCGCCGAGGAACTGGACGCACTGCTCGATGCCATCAACGCCTCGGGCTATGGCCTCACCTTCGGCCTGCACACGCGCATCGACCAGACCGTGGAGCGCGTGGGCGCCCGCATTCACGCAGGCAATCTCTATGTGAACCGCAACATGATCGGCGCGGTCGTCGGCGTGCAGCCTTTCGGCGGGCGCGGGCTTTCCGGCACGGGTCCCAAGGCGGGCGGTCCGCTTTACCTCTCGCGCTTCGTGCGCCGCGCCGTGCCGACACTGCCTGCCGGAGAACGCCCCGCCGATCCCGACGCCGCACTTGCGGCCTTTGCGCAGTGGGCCGCCGCGCAAGGCCTCGCCGCCACGGCCAGCGCCGCACGGGATGCCGCCAGTGCCTCGCACCTCGGCTTCACAGCGCAGCTTCCGGGTCCGGTGGGGGAGCGCAACACCTACCGCCTTGCCCCGCGCGGCCGCGTGGCTTGCTCGGCCACCAGCGTCGAGGCGCTGTGGCACCAGGTCGCCGCTGTCCTCGCCACTGGCAACACCGCCGTGATCGCGGCGCCCAGCCCTGTTGCCGCGCGCCCCGCAGGCTTCCCCGCCGCGCTCGCCGCGCGCGTGGAATGGGCTGACCAGTCGGTCGAACTGATCCCCGCTCTGGCCGCCATGCTCGCCGAGGGCGTCGGCGAACGGATTGCCGATCACACGCGCCAGCTTGCCGCGCGCGAAGGCGCCATCGTCTCGCTGCACACGGGCGACTATCCGCTGCACCTGCTGCTGGAGGAGGTCACGCTCTCCAACAACACCACGGCCGCAGGCGGCAACGCCAGCCTTATGGCGGTGGCCTGAAATTGCACCGCAAGCTCCGGAGCGCGCGCCCCGCGCTCCGGATGCTAGCCACTGGCTCCTGACACAACAGGAGCCCCTTCATGCCCTTGGCAAGTCCCGCATCCAAGCGCTACGCCCCGCCCGTGGCAAACTCCGGAAATCTCGACGAAACCCGCTGGCAGCAGGTTATCCGGCGCGACGGCGCAGCGGACGGCGCGTTCGTCTATGCCGTCAGCACCACTGGCGTGTACTGCCGCCCCTCCTGCCCATCACGGCAAGCGAAGCGCGAGAATGTGAGCTTCCACGAAGCCCCCGCCCAAGCCGAAGCGGCGGGTTTCCGGCCCTGCCGCCGCTGCCACCCCGCGGCGGCGCAGGCGCCTGCCGCCGCGCTGATGGCAGCGATGGCCGCCCATATCACCGATCACGCCGAAGCGCCGCTCCCCCTCTCCGCCCTGGCCGAGCAAGCCGGGATGAGCCCTGCGCATTTCCAGCGCGCCTTCAAGGCCGCGCTTGGCGTCTCCCCGCGCGCCTATCAGGCGGCCCAGCGCCTTGCCCGCTTCAAGCAGGCCTTGCGCGAAGGCGAAGACGTGCTGGAGGCAGGGCTCGATGCCGGGTTCAGCTCCACCAGCCGCCTCTATCACGCCGCCGACGGCAGCCTCGGCATGACCCCCAGCGTCTACCGCGCAGGCGGGGCGGGCGAAGTCATCACCCATGCGTCGCGCGAAACCGCCGTTGGCCTGCTGATGATGGCGGCCACCGCGCGCGGGGTCTGTTTCGTCGAGTTTGGGCCCAGCCCCGAGGCACTGCTGGCACAACTCGCGGCCGAGTTTCCGCAGGCGCATCTGGTGCGCGCAGAACTGGCCGCCGCCGCGCCGCTCGATCTGTGGATGGCCGCCCTTGCCGCTCATCTCGAAACGGCGGCACCGCGCCCCGATTTGCCGCTCGATCTGCGCGGCACCGCGTTCCAGATCAGCGTCTGGCGCTTCCTGCTGTCGGTGAAGCCGGGCGATGTGGTGAGCTATTCCGAACTGGCCGCCGCCACTGGCAAGCCCCGCGCCGTGCGCGCCGCCGCCAGCGCCTGCGCGGCCAACCGCATCGCCGTGCTGATCCCCTGCCACCGCGCGCTGCGCGCCGATGGCAGCCTTGGCGGCTATCGCTGGGGGCTGGAGCGCAAGCGCGCGCTGCTGGATGCCGAACGGCGCGTCACAGCATCCGGCTGATGATCGCGCGCGCGGCTGCGCTGACGTCGGCCCAGGTCTGTGCGAAATCCTCTGCCGTGCCGCCATAGGGATCGATGACCGCCGTCCCCTCGCGCCCCGGCACCATGTCCATCAGCAGGTTGATGCGCGACGTGGAGCGGCTCAGCAGTCCCTTGGGCTCGATCCGCCTGAGATCGCGCAGGTTCTGCTGATCGAGCGCGAAGATCTGGCCAAAATGTTTGAAATCAGACACCTGCACCTGCCGCGCGCGGTAGTGCGAAATGTCGATGCCGTGGCGTTCGGCCTCGGCAATGGCGCGCGGATCGGGCGGGCTGCCTGCATGCCAGCCTCCGGTTCCGGCAGAATCGATCGAAACGGCCAGCCCCGCGGCAATCGCTTCGGCGCGCAAGGCGGCCTCCGCCAGCGGTGAGCGGCAGATGTTGCCAAGGCACACGAACAGGACCGACGGCTGGTTCACGTTGGATGGCTCCCGGGACAGGCCCAAGGGTCAGGTGGCGACAAACCGCCGCTGGGCTTCGCGGCCCATTGCGACGAGAAACGGATCCTCTTCCTGAATACGTGAAAACACGTATTTGCTGCCGATGTCCAGCCAATCAAGGGCCACAATGGCTTGCCCGATGGCACCGCCCAGCGTTTCGCCCGGTCCCAGCAGCACCAGCCGGTCGGGCGCGAACTCCCGGCACGCCACGGTGATCGCGGCGGTGAAGTCGTAGGCCTCAAGGATCTGGTGGCCGAAGGTATAGTCCCACAGCGCGTGCGGATCGCTTTCGAAGCGCCGCCACACTTTGCCGCGCCCATCGATCAGCGGTACGTGCGGCGCGCCGAACCACGCCGCCGGGAGGCTTGCCCGTGCCGCATCGGCGCTCGCCTGCATCAGGCCGGTGTGGAACGGTCCATGCCCCGCCAGCCGCAGCGGCGGCCTTGGCAAAGGCGGCAGCGCAGCGTTCAGGGCATCGAGCGCGGCATCTGGCCCCGCCACCACCAGCATCCCGCCGAGCCGGATCGAAGGCAGGACGCCTACCTGCGCGCAAGCCGCTTCCACCGCCCGGGCCGTTTGCGCATCGACGCGCCAATCCTCGCCCGCCAGCACGATGACCGCTTGCCCGCCAGCTTCGTGCTGCTGCGAATTCACCCCCATGGCATCGGCAATGGCAAAGCCGTGCTCACCCGATACCGCGCCCGCACAGGCGAGTGCGGTATACCAGCCCATCGAATTGCCGGTGACGGCAACAACCTCGAACCGCTCGCGGTCGAGCTTCAGGAAATCGAGAAACGCGCAGGCATGGATCAGCGGCGCAGCCACGTCGCCGCGCGGATGGAGCTTGGGGTCAAACTTCGCCGCCCCGTCCAGCGCGGTCAGCGTCGGCTTGCCAGCAGCCACACGCACGGCATCGAAATGCGCCAGCCAAGGCGAACCAGCATGATGGCGCGCGAGATAGCCCAGCTCCGGCGCATTGTACGTCCCCCGCCCCGGGCAGACGACGACGACCGTTTCCTTAGCCACGCACCATCTCCAGCGCCTTGGCCACGATCCCGTCGCGGCTCGGCAAGGTATGCGTTGCCGCGCGCGCCAGCGGGATGAAGCTGTCTGTTGCGGCCAGAACGCCCAATGCCTTGTCTGGTGCCTTCAATGCCAGAAGCGCCAGCAGCGCCTCGCTTTGCGATCCGGTTTCGCGGCACTCGTCCACCACCAGCACACGCCCGCATGGGCCCACTGCCTCCAGCAGCGCGTCCTCCGCCAGCGGCGCGAT
Source organism: Novosphingobium sp. (assembly GCA_044379435.1). Taxonomy (GTDB): domain Bacteria; phylum Pseudomonadota; class Alphaproteobacteria; order Sphingomonadales; family Sphingomonadaceae; genus Novosphingobium. Next base: position 1,607 of record JBIPOH010000168.1, on the reverse strand, counting down.
CCAGCGCAGATCGATCACCCGCGCGGAAATGCCCTGCTCCGCCAGCAGCTTCTGCGCCTGCAAGGAGAGGTAGACGCCGTTGCCATACGTCACGATGGCCAGATCGGTGCCGTCTCCATGCACCCCGATCTCACCCACGCGGATTTCGCTGACACCGGGCGCCTCATAAACAGACGTCCACAGCCCATCCCCCTCGGCATGGAGATCGCGCGTCATGTAGAGCGCAATCGGCTCGACGAAGATCACCACACGGCTCTCCTCGTGCGCCAGCCGCACGCATTCGCGCAGCATCAGCACCGCATCGCGCCCGCACGAAGGCACCGCGATCACCAGCCCCGGAATGTCGCGAAAAACAGCGAGACTGTTGTCGTTGTGGAAGTGCCCGCCAAAGCCCTTCTGATAGGGCAGACCGGCAATCCGCAAGACCATCGGGTTGGTAAATTGCCCGTTCGAGAAGAACGGCAGCGTCGCCGCCTCGCCCCGGATCTGGTCCTCGGCATTGTGCACGTATGCCAGGAACTGGATTTCCGGCAGCGGCAAGAGGCCATTGTGCGCCGCGCCGATGGCAAGGCCCAGAATGGCCTGCTCATCGAGCAAGGTATTGATCACCCGCGCCGAACCGAACCGCGCGTGGAGCCGCGCCGTGGCATTATAAACCCCGCCCTTCGGCCCCACATCCTCGCCGCAGACCACGGCATTCGGATATTGCAGCAGCAGGTCCGCCATGGCCCACGAGATCAGCCGCGCCATATGCTGCGGTTTTTCCATCACCGCCGCTTCATCCGCAAACACCGCCGCGCGCGCTTCGGCGCTTGCCAGGGGCCGCGCCGCGCCTTCGCGTTTGGGCGGCACGATGCTGGCCATCACCGCTGCTGCATCGGGCAGCTTGGGCCGCTTTATCGCCAGCTCAACCTGCCGCAGCAATTGCGCCTCGATAGCGTCGTACTCGCGGCGCACGTCGGCGGCGGTCATCACGCCTTCCTCGATCAGCAGCGCCGCGCTGGCCAACAGCGGATCGCGCGCATTATCTGCCGCGATCTCGTCCTTGCTGAGATAGACCTGCTGCACATCGTTCCCGGCATGGCCATAGAGCCGCACCGTCTTCATGTGCAGGAACACGGGCTTCCGATAGCGCCGCGCGATCTCCACCGCTTCCGCCGCCCCGCGCCAAGCATCGGCCAGATCACAGCCGTCGCACTGGATATAGTGCAGCCCTGCCCGGCCAGACCAGTTCGCCTCGATCCAGCCCATCGGCGTCTTCGTGGAAATGCCGATCCCGTTGTCCTCGCACAGGAACACGATGGGCATCGGCGTGCCCTGAAACGCCGCCCAAGCAGCCGTGTTGAGCGCGCCGACCGCTGTCGAGTGATTGGCCGAGGCATCGCCGAACGAGCATAGCACCACGCCGTCCTTCGCCAGCACCGTCTCCTCAAGGCCCATTCGCCGCGCGATCCCGATGGAGAACGCCGCGCCCACCGCTTTGGGCAGATGGCTCGCAATCGTGGACGTCTGCGGCGGGATCATCAGCCGCTTCGAACCCAGCACTTTGTGCCGCCCGCCCGAAATCGGATCGTCCGCGCTCGCGGTGAACGAAAGCAGCATGTCCC
>JBIPOH010000167.1:0-7016 GCA_044379435.1 Novosphingobium sp. | reverse complement strand
CCTTTCCAAGCAAGTATCTGCACGAGATGGAAGCCATTCCAGCGTCCCTTCGGGATTTGACCAAAATGGCCCATTGCTTCGTCAGGAAGCCTTGAGATATCGACATATCCCTGCGTCTTCCTTCCTCGCACTGAGCCATTTTGCCTCAAACCTCGAAGGCGCGGTTAATAGGTCCTGCCCCTAGCCGGGCTTGTCACCCCGGCCCTGCACCGATAGGGCGCGCTCCAGACCTGAAGCAACGAGGAAGCGCCATGACCGCGATCATCGACATTCACGCCCGCGAGATCCTCGACAGCCGGGGCAACCCGACCGTCGAAGTCGATGTGCTGCTGGAGGACGGCTCGTTCGGCCGCGCCGCAGTGCCTTCGGGCGCTTCGACCGGCGCGCACGAAGCGGTGGAACTGCGCGACGGCGATCCCGCGCGCTACAAGGGCAAGGGCGTGCTCCAGGCCGTGGGCGCCGTGAACGGCGAGATTGCCGGGGCACTGGTTGACATGGACGCTGAAGACCAGCGCGACATTGACCTTGCGATGATTGCGCTCGACGGCACCGAGAACAAGAGCCGCCTTGGCGCCAACGCGATCCTCGGCACCAGCATGGCGGTGGCCAAGGCAGCGGCGGATGCGCGCGGCCTCCCGCTCTACAGCTATGTCGGCGGGGTTTCGGCGCATCTGCTGCCGGTGCCGATGATGAACATCATCAATGGCGGCGAACATGCCGACAACCCGATCGATTTCCAGGAATTCATGATCATGCCGGTTGGCGCGCCCAGTCTGGCCGAAGCCGTGCGCTGGGGCAGCGAAGTGTTCCACACGCTCAAGAAGGCGCTGCACCAGAAGGGCCTCGCCACCGGCGTGGGCGACGAGGGTGGCTTTGCGCCCAACATCGCCAGCACGCGCGATGCGCTCGATTTCGTGATGGCCTCGATCGAACAGGCCGGGTTCAAGCCGGGCACCGATATCGTGCTCGCGCTCGATTGCGCCGCCACCGAGTTCTTCAAGAACGGCAAGTACGAGATCAGCGGCGAGGGGCTCTCGCTTTCGCCCGATGCCATGGCCGATTATCTCGCCGCGCTCACTGATGCCTATCCGATCCGCTCGATCGAGGACGGCATGAGCGAGGACGATTTTGAGGGCTGGGCCGCGCTGACGGCCAAGATTGGCAAGAAGGTGCAGTTGGTGGGTGATGACCTTTTCGTCACCAACCCCAAGCGCCTGACGATGGGCATCGCCAAGGGCCTCGCCAATTCGCTGCTGGTCAAGGTCAACCAGATCGGCACGTTGACCGAGACGCTGGAAGCGGTGAGCATCGCGCAGCGCAATGGCTATACCGCGGTCATGTCGCACCGTTCGGGCGAGACCGAGGACGCGACCATTGCCGATCTCGCGGTTGCGACCAACTGCGGCCAGATCAAGACCGGCTCGCTCGCCCGTTCGGACCGGCTTGCCAAGTACAATCAGCTCATCCGCATTGAGGAAGAGCTGGGCCAGTCGGCGCGCTATGCCGGTGCGGCAGCGTTCGGCCGTCTCGCCTGATTTAAGCGTCCGCTTAAAAACACTTCACATCCGTGTCGCTCTCTGCCAGCCTTGCTGGCGGAGAGTGATGCATGGATGATTTCCCGAAATCGGCCGCGGCGATAACGCCGGGCTGGATCGAAGCGCAACTGGCGCGCGCAGGCCTCTTGGGTGATGCGCGGATCACCGGGCTGGAGCACCGCTCCATCGGCACCGGCCAGGTGGGCGATACGGCGCGCTTCACGATTGCCTATGACCGGCCCACTGCCGCGCCTGCCACGCTGGCGGGGAAGTTCGCTTCTGCCGATCCGACCAGCCGGGGCACGGCGGCGGCGATGATGCTCTATGTCAAGGAAGTGGGCTTCTACCGCGAACTGGCCGCTGGCATCGCAGTGCGCACGCCGCGTGTCTATGCCGCCGAAATCAATGCGGATGGCACCGATTTCGTGCTGCTGTTCGAGGATCTCGCACCGGAGCGCGGGGGCAACCAGCTGGAGGGCTGCGATCTTGCCGATGCCGAGGCAGCGATCCGGCAGGCAGCGGCGCTGCACGGTGCCACGAAAGGCCATCCGGCGGTGCTGGGCGCGGAATGGCTCCACGGGCGCGAGGGGTTGCTGGCGCAGATCGGCCAACTCTATCATCAGGCCCATGCGATCTTCCGCGAGCGCTACGACGGGCAGCTGGCAGCGGATGCGATGGCGCTGTGCGAGGAACTCGACAGCCGTGTGGAGCATTGGCTGGCGCGTCAGCCCGAGGAACCCTGCCTGATCCACGGCGATTTCCGGCTCGACAACATGCTGTTCGGCGTGGGCGGCGGGACAGAACCCATTGCCATCGTCGATTGGCAGACGTGCGCCATCGGCTGTGCGATGACTGACGTGGGCTATTTCATGGGCTGCGGGATCGGCAGCGAGTTGCGCCGTCCCAACGAGGCGGCCTTGCTGGGCCTTTATGCCGAGGAAAGCGCGCGCCGCGGAGCGCCGATTGCGCACGATGTGTTGATGCGGCGCTACCGCATCGGCGCGCTGCACGGGCTGTTTACCGCCGTGTTCAGCGCGGCGTTTGTCGTGCGCACCGAGCGGGGCGACGCCAACTTCCTTTCAATGGCGCGAGGCGCAGCCGAACTCGCGCTCGATCACGACAGCATCGGCGCGCTCGATGCGATGATGGAGACAAAAGCATGCTGACCAAGGGCGACGATTTTCCCCTCCACCAGACGCCCGAGCCGATTGCCTATTCCGGCACCGACCGCAATTTCTACGACCGCTATTTCTTCAACGGCTATGCGCCCGACGGCAGCGACTTCTTTGCAGCGGCCTTCGGCATCTATCCGCACCTTAACGTGGCGGATGCGCATTTCTGCTTCATCAAGGACGGAGTGCAGCATTCGCTCCATGCTTCGCGCGAGCTGGCGATGGAGCGGCTGGACCTGACCTGCGGGCCGATTGCCATCCGGGTGGAGGAACCGCTCAGGCAGCTGTCGATCAGCGTGGAAGGGGAGGGGATCAAGGCCGAGATCGTGTTCACTGGCCGCGCTTTCCCGATTGAAGAACCGCGCTTCATCCACCGCATCGGGCCGCGCACGTTCATGGATTACACGCGCCTCACGCAGAACGGGCACTACACTGGCTGGGTCGAGATCGACGGGGTGCGCACGGTGCTGAAGCCCGGCACCGCTGGCACGCGCGACCGCAGCTGGGGCGTGCGGCCCGTGGGCACAAGTGATGCGCAGCCGCATGGACACGGCGTGGTGCCGCAGTTCTTCTGGCAGTGGACGCCGATCAACTTGCCCTCCCGTAGCGTGTTCTTCCACATCAACGCTGATGCCAATGGCGCGCCGTGGAACACCCGCGCGGTGATTGCGCCCGATGGGGCGGGGCACGACGGGTTTTTCGAGACGCCCTCGGCGAAGCTGGATGCACCCTTGCAACCCGGCACGCTTTGGCCTTCAGGCGGCACGCTGAACGTGGGTGGGGGGGACGAGCCACTGACGCTCACCTTCGAGCCGCTGGTGCGCTTCCAGATGCGCGGGCTGGGGTATACCTCGCCCAAGTGGGGTCACGGCCTCTATCACGGCCCACTGGAAGTGGGGCGTGAGGACATCGTGCTCGCGGACGTGGACCCGAAGCGGATGGACAACTTCCACGTGCAGATCGTCAGCCGCGTGACGACGAGCGCAGGCGAGGTGGGCATGGGCGTGTTCGAGCAGCTGATCTTCGGGGCCTACGCGCCGCTGGGGCTGGGCTAGGTTCCACCAGTCTACCGTCGTCACCCTGAACTTGTTTCAGGGTCCATCGTGCCGCAGGCGCGGTGTTTGCCGATAGAGCGTTAGCCGTGAGGCACAGGGTTTTCACCGCAGGCCTCAGCGAGGGCTGAGAGATGGACCCTGAAACAAGTTCAGGGTGACGGTTACTGTGGGTTGATAGGCCCTATTTCACCCGCCGCACCGGCACCGGGACGTTGCAGATATCCACCCCGCCAGCCGGGCGAATGTAGAACCGGTCCCGTCGGTTGGCGCGCGCGTCGGCATAGCGGGCGAAGCTGGCGCTTTCGGTGGAGAGATACTCGTAGCGCGGCAGATCGGGCACATCGGTGCCGATGCGGATTTGGCGGATCGGCGTGCGTTCTTCCGCTGTCTTGTAGAACCCGATATCGCCCGTGCCGCGCGGCAGGCTGGAGAGGTGCTCCATCCCCTCGATCACGCGGCCAACCACCGCAATGTTGCGATCAAGCTGGCGCGGGGCCTGACCGATGACGGCATAGAGTTCAGCACCCGAGCCGGTATCGGGCGGATAATCGCGGCCGACGCCGACGGCGGCGTAGCAGTGTATGGGCCAGACGCTTTCGGCATTGCCGCCTAACGGCCAACCTTTAAAAAAATCGAGCTTTTTTGCATACGCATCCGGCCTGGCCCAAGGCCCTGGCCCAATTGCTGCCGATCCGTCTAAAGCTGCAACCATGGCAGACCCGGCGTTAGGCTGCGCAGCGACCTTCGCGACTACCGCATCGAGAAAGGCTTCAAGGCTGATCGAATAGTCACTTTCCGGAACCTTCAACACAGCGGCAGGCAGCGGCTTCGCCTTAGGCTTGTCCTCACCGTCCGGATCGCCCCATTGCACGACATAGCCGTCCTGCACGCGGTTGATGCTGGTGCCGTCCCACCACTTCGCGGCCGCCAGCTTGCGGATATTGCCGATCCATCCTCCAGAGAACGGCGCCGGCAGCAACTGGATGACCACTCGCCGCGCCGCACCCTTGGCATCGGGCGCAAGGTCCATCACGAGCAGATCGGAGGGCGCAATCTGCGCCCAGTCCGCCGCCGGTGCCGCTTCAACGATCTCTGCCGGGGCACGAGCCGCAGGAGAGGGTGCAGGGGCTGCGGCGCAAAGAGCGACCACGGCGACGGCAAGCAGAAGCGCACGTTTCATCATAAACGCCATGATGCCAGCCTTCCCACCCTTGCGAAAGCGCGTTCATGCGGTTAGGGCCGCCGCTTCCAGTGCAATGCGGAGCGGTGGCCGAGTGGTCGAAGGCGCTCGCCTGGAAAGTGAGTATACGCCAAAAGCGTATCGAGGGTTCGAATCCCTCCCGCTCCGCCAGACACTCAATGAATTCAGTGGTTTATGAGGTCTTTTCGGCTTCTACCCGCCTTTCGGATTGCGCTTGATGCGCCTCCGAATCATCACCTGCCACCCCCATTGGAAATCCTGACCAGCCAGACCCTACCGGGGTGCCACCCCCCGCTGTGGTCAGATGGGACCCGTGCTTCCTTGGTGTATACCAGTTCGCTCGTCGGACGGCATCTGGCTCAATTCCAGCACGCATGTTGCTGCCAGCGCAGTGCCCATCCCCACCTCATCATAGCGCTTGGCACATCGCCATCGATGGGAGACACGCTCCAAGCCGCAATCTGCTTCCAACAGAGTTGCAGCGCATCGCGGGGACTTTGAATACTCTGCTGCGCACGTCTGGCATACCAATAGGCCTGACAGGAGCATCCTTTGCCCCGGTCGCGCCAGCAGCAGGACATGGTGGCTTGTCGTGGCAGGTCTCACCATCTCGACAGCAGCAATCTCCGTCAAACGCACAGAAGGGCCCCGAGCAGGAGGACTGCCAGGATTTCGGGCATGGGCGTTTCTCGAAAAAAAGCCCTCAGCGGTTAGCCGAGGGCGTCGGTGTGGGAGAGGAGTGAAGCCGAGATCGGCACTACGTAAACTTACTTATTTCACAAATTATGTATATTTTTCAATTTTTTATATAAGATGATACCCCTGACTCGCTTGCAATGACCACTGCGAGCGGTTGGCCTAACAAACGCGCCGGTCGTTCCAACCGAAATGGTTCTTGACACCTGCCATTCGCTTGAATCAAACGGTCGCCGACGCGGTTTTGGCTGGCATGCATGAAGGCGAATTCTTGCTGCGCGATGATCATATAGGGTGGGGGCAGTATGCCGAGCATTAACAAGGTTGGTACCGAATTTTTCGCCAACACAGTGACAGCAAACTGGCAGAAAAACCCTACAATCACGAAGCTCGTCAACGGAGGCTTTGTGATATCTTGGGACACACTCTTGTTGACGGACGGCACAAATAGTGCGGAAGTAAAATCTCAGATATTTAATTCAGACGGAACCAAATCTGGTTCCGAGTTACTAGTTAATACTATTACGGGAGGCGAACAGGCGGCCCCAACTGTCACCGGTCTAACGAACGGCGGATTCGTAGTCACCTGGTATGACAACAGCGGAACACTCGGAGATTCAAGTGGTACGAGTATCAAGGCGCAGGTATTTGCTGAAGACGGCGCCAAGATTGGCACCGAATTTTTAGTCAATACTGAAATTAATAACTTTCAGTTCTATCCCACCACGACGGCTCTGCAAGACGGTGGTTTCGTAGTTGCTTGGATGGATGGCATTGAGGGAGCTCTCGGTAGCGGCACCCTCGGTGATACGAGCGGCTCTAGCATTAAAGCGCAAGTCTTTGCAGCCGATGGCTCCAAGGTGGGAAGCGAGTTTTTGGTCAACACAAAGACCGAAAATTTTCAAACAGCTCCGGTAATAGCGGAGTTGGCCAATGGTAGCTTCGTAGTTTCGTGGACGGACGGCAGCGGCACACCAAGCGACACCAATCTCTATAGTATAAAGGCCCAAATATTCGCAAAAGATGGCGGAAAGGTGGGTGGCGAGTTTTTGGTCAACACGCAAACCGCCGGATACAAATTTAGGCCTACCATAACTGGATTGTCGAATGGCAGTTTCGTAGTATCTTGGTGGGGTAGCAGTGGAACGCTCGGAGACTCAGACTTTGATATCAAAGCGCAGATGTTTTCTGCAGATGGAGCCAAACTAGGTAGCGAATTTCTGGTGAACACGCAGACGACAGGTGGGCAAGCGGACCCCCGGGTCACTGGTCTTGGCAACGGCGGCTTCATCATCACTTGGGATTCCAATTCTAGCTACAGCAGCGTAAACGCTCAAGTATTTTCTGCTGACGGCAG
>JBIPOH010000166.1:0-7078 GCA_044379435.1 Novosphingobium sp. | reverse complement strand
TGTCGCCGATGTGAAGCGTTACCCGGAGTTCCTGCCCTGGGTCGTCGCCACACGCATCAAGTCGGACAGCGAGACGGAAATGGTGGCGGACATGATGGTGGGATTTCTCGCGCTCCGCGAAAAATTCACCTCGCGCGTCATCAAGGACCGGCCGCGCCGCATCGCGGTCGAATACCTCGACGGGCCGCTCAAGCAGCTTTCGAACACTTGGGACTTTGCCGAACACGAAGACGGCGGCTGCGTCATCGACTTCTGCGTCGATTTCACCTTCCGCAATGCCATCTTTGAAAAGCTCGCCGGGCAATACCTCGACCGCGCTTTTCGCAAGATGGTCGCCGCCTTCGAAACGCGCGCCGAGAAGCTTTACGGCAGCAGAAGCTCCAGCGCGACGACGGCGGCCTGAAGGCGCACGTCGGCGCGAGTCTTCGCCGTCTCGAACACCTTCAGTTCAGCCACGACGGCCTCGGGGTCTTCGCCGCGTTCGGCCCGCGCGAAGACCACCGTTCCCACCGGCTTCTGCTCGCTGCCGCCGTCCGGCCCGGCAATCCCAGTGATCGCCACCGCCACATCGGCGCGCGAATTCTTGAGCGCGCCTTGCGCCATCGACCATGCGACCGCGACCGAAACCGCGCCGAAGGTGTCGATGAGGTCAGTCGAAACGCCCAGCATCTCGTGCTTGGCCTCGTTCGAATAGGTCACGAAGCCGCGCTCGACCACTGCGGAAGAACCTGCGATTTCGGTGAGCGCGGCGGCGACGAGTCCGCCCGTGCAGCTTTCGGCAAGGGCCACCATGCGGCCTGCAGCCTTGTTCTCGGCAATCACTCGCGCAGCCAGCGCCGTGAGTTCGGGGGGAAGCAGGGTGTCCATCGTCTGTCGCTGTTTCCTCAGGCCGCCGGGCAGATCGGCAGGTCGGACTTCTTTGATGCGCCGACCGCGCCGCGTACCTTGGGCTTGTCTGCAATCACGAGGATGAAGGTCACGATTTCGGCCGTGTTTTCCGGGGGAAGGGGCGAAAGCAGGCGCGTGGCGCGCTCGATCGCCTTGCACTGACCGGGCTTGATCCCCTTGGTGACCATGGCCGCCACAATGCCTTCGGCAAAGGGCTGCAGCGCCTCGTCCGAAAGGGTGGCAACCAGATCCTTCATCTTGGCATCATTGCCGCCCAGCTTGAACAGCGCGGCCTTGGCCTCGGGCCAGGCGGCACCCTTGCGCGCGGCATAGCGCTGCACCAGCCCCGGACCCTGGGTGGCGAAATAGCCCTGCGGCGAGAGCGTGGGCCGGCAGGTCTTCATCGCCGAATCCATGACGACGGGCAGCGCATAGGATACGAGGCTCGTCACCTCGCGCTCGCTGAGGCACGCCTGATCCTGCGCGGCGGCCACTTCGGCCAGACCAAGGGAGGCCAAGGCCATTCCCAACACCATGCTCCGAACCAGCGACATGTCCCTGCGCTCCTTCACGCTTTCGCGATAACCGTGGCCACGGCCTGCGCGGCAATTCCCTCGCCGCGCCCGGTAAAGCCGAGCCGCTCGGTGGTCGTGGCCTTGACGCTGACGGCAGCGATGTCAATCGCCAGAATCGCCGCGAGCCGCGCCCGCATCGCCGCCTTGTGCGGACCAATGCGCGGAGCCTCGCAGATGATCGTCACATCCACGTTGCCAATGGCATAGCCTGCTGCCGCCACCAGCGTTGCGGCATGGGCCAGGAACCGGTCGGACGAGGCCCCGCGCCACTGCGGGTCGGACGGCGGGAAGTGATCGCCGATATCCCCCGCCGCCACCGCGCCCAGCAGCGCATCGACGAGCGCGTGGATTGCGACGTCGGCATCGGAATGCCCGGCAAGTCCCTTGGAATGCTCGATTTTCACTCCGCAGAGCCACAGCTCCTCGCCCTCGGCCAGACGGTGAACGTCATAGCCCAAGCCCGTGCGTACGGCGGCCAGTGTCATGCTCTCATCCTTCAGGTCTTCGGCAAAGGTCACTTTTCTCAGCCGCTCGTCGCCCGGCACCAGCGCGACCGGCAGGCCTGCCGCCTCGGCCACGGCGGCATCATCGCCCGCATCGGCGGCACCGCCCCAAGCGCGGTGGGCGGCAAGGATCGCGCTGAAACGGAAGGCTTGCGGGGTCTGCACGCGGTAGAGCCCGTCGCGCTCGACAAACGCGCCGCGCAGGCCGTCTGCGCCGCGCACCACGCTATCGACCACCGGCAGCACGGGAATGGCGCCCGGGTGTAGTTCCAGCGCAGCCACCAGCGCTTCGATCACCGCAGCAGGCAGATCAGGCCGCGCTGCATCGTGAATCAGCACATGCACCGGCGCCTCGCCCGCCAGCGCTTCCAGCCCCGTGCGCACCGAACCCTGCCGGCTCGCCGCGCCATGCACCAGACGCACGCCCGGCACCCCGGCCAGCGCATCTGCGGCCACCGCTTCCCAGTTCGCCGGGATCACCACCACGATCGGCGCCACACCGGCTTTGGCCAGCGCCAGTACCGAATGGCGCACCAGCGGCTTGCCCCGCCACAGTGCGAACTGCTTCGGCACGGTGCCGCCCGCGCGCAAGCCTTGCCCGGCAGCGACGACGACAGCAGCGACTGACGAGGCAACGGAGGCAGGTGAGGGCGCTATCATGCCTCGTCCCTTACAGTCCTTGCCGCAAACCGCGCAATCGACTAAGCGCATGCCTCTTTTTTAGGCACTCTCGCGATGACCGAACTTCCCGTCCCGCCCAGCCTCCCGCCGATCATGGTCGGCCCCGTGCGTATCCCGCAGCCCGTGGTGCTTGCGCCGATGACGGGCGTGTCCGATCTGCCGTTTCGCACGATGGTGCGACGCTTCGGCTCGGGTCTCAACGTGACCGAGATGATCGCCAGCCCCGCCGCGATCCGGGAAACGCGCCAGTCGATCCAGAAAGCCGCGTGGCACCCCACCGAAGAGCCGGTTTCGATGCAGCTCATGGGCAACGAGCCTGCGCAGATGGCCGAAGCCGCGCGGATTTCCGAAGCCAAGGGCGCGGCCATCATCGACATCAACATGGGCTGCCCGGTGCGCAAGATCGTCAGCGGCGATTGCGGCTCGGCGCTGATGCGCGACATTCCGCTCGCCACCGCGCTGATCGAGGCGACGGTGAAAGCCGTGAAGGTTCCCGTCACGGTCAAGATGCGCATGGGCTGGTGTCATGACAGCCTGAATGCTCCCGAACTCGCGCGCATTGCGCAGGATCTCGGTGCGCAGATGATTACGGTTCACGGGCGCACGCGCAACCAGATGTACAAGGGCTCGGCCGACTGGGCCTTCGTGCGCCGCGTGAAGGATGCAGTTTCGATCCCGGTCATCGTCAATGGCGATATCTGCGGGATCGAGGACGCTGCCAACGCCATCGAGCAGAGCGGCGCGGACGGCCTGATGATCGGGCGCGGCGCCTATGGCAAGCCGTGGCTGCTGGGCCAGGTCATGCACTGGCTCGATACCGGCGAAGACCGCCCCGAACCCACCATTGCCGAGCAATACACCCTGATTATAGAGCATTACCACGCGATGCTCGAGCATTATGGCACGGTGACCGGGGTCAACATGGCGCGCAAGCACCTCGGCTGGTATACCAAGGGCCTGCCGGGATCGGCCGAGTTCCGCAACCGCGTGAACTTCATCGACGATCACAAGTCCGTGCTCGCTGCTCTCGCCGAATTCTACGCCCGTGCCATGGCTGCTCCCGCAAGCCGCGTCGCGGCCTGAAGCGGCATGAGCGGCCCGGCAGACTGGCGCAAGGGCGGCGAGAACGCGCGCCCCGATCCCAAGCGCATCATCGCCAGCCTGCCGCTTGCCGTGATCACGCTCGCACCCGATCTCAGCATTGCCGCGGTAAATCCTGCAGCCGAACAGCTGGCAGGGCAGGGCGCCCGCCGTCTGGTCGGCAAGCCGGTGGACGATGTTTTCGCCTTCGATGAGCCGCTCATCCTGCGCCGCCTCGCTGAAGGAGAGGCACAGCTCTTCGCGCGCGATTCGCTGGTGCGCATCCTTGGCACGCCCGCGCGGCGGATCGACGTGATGATCGCGCCGATTGCCTATGCGCCCGGCTGGCAGCTGCTAGCGCTGGCCGAAGCAGTCGGGGTGGAGGCGCTTTCGGGTGATGGCGGCGGGGCCGGAGCGGGAGAGGGGACTCCGCTGCGCGCGCCCGAAGTGCTGGCGCACGAGATCAAAAACCCGCTGGCGGGCATTCGCGGCGCGGCGCAGCTCTTGGGCCGCAAGCTGAGCGATGGTGACCGCGCGCTCACCGAACTCATTACCGGCGAGGTCGACCGCATCGCCAAACTGGTCGATCAGATGCAGTCGCTTTCGCGGCGCGGGCGCGAACCCGATACGCCTTGCAACCTCCACGAAGCGGTGCGCCGTGCGCAAGCCGTGGTTGCCGCCGGGCACGGCGGTTTCGTGGTGGAAGAGGAGTTCGATCCCTCGCTACCGCCAATCATGGCCAATTCCGATGCGCTGGTGCAGGTTCTTCTCAACCTGTTCACCAACGCGCGCGAGGCTTGCGAGGCCGCGCGCGAACCGCGCATTGCGGTGCGCACGCGCTTTGCCAGCGGCATCCAGCTTCACGCTGGCCCGGGCGGCAAGCCGCTGCGCCTGCCCATCGAATTGCGCGTGAGCGACAATGGCCCGGGCATCGATCCCGCCCTGCGCGATCACATTTTCGATCCGTTCGTCACGGGCAAGAAGAACGGGCAGGGCCTCGGCCTCGCGCTGGTTCAGAAGCTGGTGCGCGAAATGAACGGGCGCGTCACGCACGACCGCGACGAAGTGCATGGCTGGACCCATTTCCGCCTGCATCTGCCTGTTGCCGGAAGCCAGAAACCATGAAAAGCCGCATCCTGCTGGTCGAGGACGACGCCTCGATTGCGCTCGTCATCACCGCCGCGCTGGAAGCGGAAGGCTACACCGTCGCGCACTGCACCTCGATTGCGGGCCGGGATCGAATTCTGGGCGAGAGGCGTTTCGGCCTCATGCTGACCGATGTCGTGCTGACCGATGGCGACGGGATGGAAACGCTGGGCCGCGTGCGCGATGCTGCGCCGCACATGCCGATCATCATCCTTTCGGCCCAGAACACGCTCGATACCGCGGTGCGCGCCAGCGATACCGGGGCCTTCGAGTACTTCCCCAAGCCCTTTGATCTCGATGAACTGGTGCGCACCGTGCGCCAGGCCATCGGCTCCGGGGAAAGTCCCGCGCTCGACGACATGGCCGAAGATGTTGCGCCCGGCTTGCCGCTGGTCGGTCGCAGTCCGGCAATGCAGACGGTCTACCGCATGATCACGCGGGTGCTGCGCAACGATCTCACCGTATTGATCCTCGGCGAATCCGGCACCGGCAAGGAACTGGTGGCCGAAGCCATCCACCAGCTCGGCAAACGCAGCGCGGGGCCGTTCATTGCGGTGAACACCGCTGCGATCCCCGGCGATCTCATCGAAAGCGAACTGTTCGGCCACGAGAAGGGCGCCTTCACCGGCGCGGTGGCCCGCCGGATCGGCAAGTTCGAGCAGGCGCGCGGCGGCACGCTGTTCCTCGACGAAATCGGCGACATGCCGCTGGAGGCACAGACCCGCCTGCTGCGCGCGCTGCAATCGGGGCGCATCCGCCGGGTTGGCGGCACGGAGGAAATCACGCTCGATTGCCGGATCATCGCGGCGACCAACCGCGATCTGGTGCCGATGATTGCCGCCGGCAGTTTCCGCGAGGATCTCTATTACCGCCTTGCTGTGGTTCCCATCGAGCTGCCGCCCTTGCGCGAGCGGGCGGACGATATCGAGGCACTGGCCCGCCATTTCCTCGTGCGCGCGGCTGCCGAAGGCCTGCCGCGCCGCCAGTTGACCGGGGCTGGGGCTGCGCTGCTTTCCCGCCAGCCATGGCGCGGCAACGTGCGCGAGCTGCGCAATTTCGTCTACCGGCTGGCGCTGCTGGCGCGCGACGAGGTGATCGATGCGGCCACAATCGAGCCGCTGCTGGCGCAAGACCGCGCGCAGTTGCCGCCCGAGCTCGCGCTCCCGGCCCCTGCTGCCGATTTTGCCGAGGCGTTAGCCAGCTGGCTGGCACGGGAAACCCCGGCGGAAGGTATGCTCTACAGCGCGGCGCTGGCCGCATTCGAGCGTCCGCTGTTCCTCCACGCGCTGTCGGTCACGGGCGGCAATCAGTTGCGCGCAGCGCGCCTGCTCGGCCTGAACCGCAACACCTTGCGCAAGCGCCTTTCCGATCTCGCCATCGATCCGGACGAGGCCGCCGGGCGCAGCTGATCCCGCGCCCCGCCAGCGCCTGACCAGCGGCCCACCAGTAGCAGTGCGTCACCTCGGGGCCACAGGTGAATGGCCCCCAAACGGTGGGGCTGCGCGGATTCAACTTGCATTGCTGCAACAGCGGTGTTGTATATCAGCAACGATGGCTCATGAGGAAAAACGCGGCATCCGGCGCTCGCCGAGGTGGTATCGCCGCCTTCTGGTGGCGATGCGCCGTGCCAACGTGTTTCTGCTCCTGGAAATGACCGCGACGCTCGCGCTCACGCTCATGATCACAGTGACCTGGCTCACGCTTTCGGCCAGCGGCAATGCCAACCAGCTCCTCCCTTCACGCCTTACCGCCAGTCTGCTGATCGGCACGCTGGTTCCCGCCATGGCGCTGATCGTGCTGATCGGGCGCCGCCTGGCGCTGCGCCGCGCCGCCCGCAGCGTGCTGGGCAGCAGCGGGCGGCTCCATGTGCGGCTCGTCTGGCTGTTCTCGCTGATCGCAGCGATCCCGACGCTGCTGGTGGTGGTCTTCGCCTCGCTGCTGTTCCAGTCAGGGGTGGAGTTCTGGTTTTCGGACAGTTCGCGCGGCATGCTGGAAAACGCCAACAGCCTTGCGCGCGGCTATTATGCCGACAAGCTGCGCGATGTCGGTAACGAGAGCGTCGCGATGGCCGGAGACCTGCGCGATTATCTGGGGCAGGCGCCGATCACGAGTCAGGACTTCGCCGAGGGCTATTCGTGGCAGGTGATCAACCGCAAGCTCAACGAATCGGCGCTGATCGAGCGCGGCGCCGATGGCACGCTGCGC
>JBIPOH010000009.1:0-23453 GCA_044379435.1 Novosphingobium sp. | reverse complement strand
CCAGCACGCTGCTGCCAGTGATGAGCAGATCAACTCGCCGCGCGAGGAAATCCTGCTGCTGATTGAGCGATATCCCTGAGCGCACCCGCCAGCGCGCCACGCGCGGACCCAGCCGCCCCAGCAGCGGCCCGGTCAGCAGGATGGCCAGCGATTCCGCCATCGCCACCGTCACTTTATCGATTGGCTGGTTGGCGCCTTCGCGCACCTGATCCACCATCGTGCGCGCGGTGGCGAGAAGATGCGTTGCGCGCTCATACAGTGCCCGGCCCGCCGGGGTGAGGCCGAGCGGGCGCAAGGTGCGATCAAACAAGGTCGCGCCGATGCCCTGCTCCAGCCGCGCGATGGTTTGCGAAACGGCGGACTGGGTGATGCGCAATTGCTGGGCGCTGGCAGTCATGCCTCCCAGCTCGACCGTGAGGACGAAGACTTCCAGCGCGTGAAAATCGAACTCGGCGGGAAGCAGCATCGAGGCCTCATGATAAAAATGCGTGAAGCCTTATATTATATCCCGTTATCATGGGGCAAGGACGTTCGTGCATGGAACGCGGATTGACGTAGATCGTTGCGCTAGGCAGACTGCCCTGAACCCGAGCGGAGAACCCGAAATCGCCCCTGATCGCCTCATCAACCGCCGCTGGCTGCCGCTAAACGCCCTGCGCGCGTTCGAAGCGGTCGGACGGCACATGAGCTTCACGGCGGGGGCGCAAGCGCTCACCGTGTCGCAAAGCGCGATGAGCCGCCATGTCAGCAGCCTTGAGGACCTGATCGGGCGTCCGCTGTTCGAGCGCGGCCCCACCGGCCTCAAACTGACCCCGGCTGGGTCGATCCTGCTTCCGGTCGTGAGCAAGTGCCTCGACCGGATGGAGCAGACGATCAACACGATCCGCAACAAGGATCTGGAAAGCCGCCCGATCCGGCTGCACATTCCGCCCTCGCTGCTCTACCAGAACGCGCTGCCGCTGCTGGCGCAGTTCCACAAGGAGCATCCGGAAGTCCGCATCGATGTGGTGACGTCCAACGTCACCGGCGCGCCGCGTGATAATGTCGATATGGCGATTGTGTTCGACCGGCCCAATATCGACGATGCCGTGGCAGACCTCCTGTGGATGGTGCGCGTAGCACCGCTCTGCTCGCCCGAAACCGCAGCGGCGCATCAGGACAAGACCCTTGAGCAATTTCTGCGCGACAACGAACTTCTGCACGTGAAGCTGGAGGGCGAGCCGCGCGGCCTGCTGTGGTCAGGCTATGCCGCGCAGCAGCGTCTGGCCATCGAGGCGAGCGACGGCCTGGCCTTCGACACGGCGTTTTCAGCGGTCCGCTATGCCATCGGCGCCTCGGGCGTAGTGCTGGCGGATATCGACATGTTCGCGCAGGAAATCGCCAGCGGGCAGCTGGTCATGCCCTACGACCGCGTTTCGGCAGACGGTTTCGGCTATTACCTCAAGACTCACGCCGAAGACCTCGGCGATCCGGCGATCTATCTGCTGCGCGAATGGATCATCCGGCACTTTTCGGGCGGCATGGGCCGCGATGCGGATACGCCGACCGAAATGGTCCCGGAAATGCGAGGCTGAACCAGCCCTAAGGCGCCGGTGGCAGGTGCTTCAGGATCAACCCGTCCTGGTGGTCCTTGACGAAGCCCTTCCATGTCGGGTTCGCACCGCCTTCGCTCACGGCCTCATAGCGCTTGTCGTCGCTCACCCACTTGGCACCATCGGATTCCTCTGACGGCACGTCGAGGTACGAAGCCTTGGCCGCCTCACCCTTGAGCTGGAGATCGAGGAACGCGGTGATGAAGTGGATCGCGATGCTGTTGACGCGCGGCTTGCGCCACATGCGGTCTTCGAACCAGTCAAAGTCCCACACCGTGCCGCGCATTTCGGCAGGCGCAGGGTTGGTGCCGATGGCATGGCCCGCGCCCTTCAGCGCCAGCAGCCAGCGGTCGGAACCCTTGGCCTCGCGGAAGATCGCTGCCGGGCCGGGATCGTAGCCCACGGTGCGGTCGGCCGTGCCTGCCACCACCAGTAGCGGTGCTTTGATCGCGCCCAGGCCGCCCTCGCCCCACGCCGACCACGGCCCGCCGCCAGCCGGAGCGATGGCGACAACCGCCTTGATGGCCGGATCATGCAGCACGGCAGCTTCCGCGCCGGTGCCGGTATAGCGTTCAACGAGCGCATCGGGCAGCCGCTTGATCGCCGGACTTGCGGCATCGAGCGCAGCACCCGCAACTGTCAGCGCGCCATATCCGCCGAAGGAATAGCCCGCCAGCGCGATGCGCTGCACATCGCCAAGCGGCCCGAGCAGGCCTTCCCGGATGCGGCGCAGCACGAACGTGATATCGAGCGGACGGCGGATCAGCGTGGCCGGAGTTTGCGCGGTATCGGTGATCGGCGGATCGCGGTGGCGAACCGCCACGACGACATAGCCTTTGGTCGCCAGGTTCTCGCCAAGCCATGACAGCATGACCGGATCATTGTTGTACCCATGCGAGAGCAGGACAATCGGATAGC
The DNA here is from genome assembly GCA_044379435.1 of Novosphingobium sp. Taxonomy (GTDB): domain Bacteria; phylum Pseudomonadota; class Alphaproteobacteria; order Sphingomonadales; family Sphingomonadaceae; genus Novosphingobium. The sequence continues at coordinate 20,943 of JBIPOH010000009.1, read as the reverse complement.
CCTGCCCTGCCGGTTTCGCATCCGTCACCGCCAGCGCAGGAACCGTGAAATAGGCGGGCGGCTTTGGCGGCTCCGAAACGAGGCTGGCGCGGTAGGTTGCGCGGCGATCCTTCGGGCCTACCTGCGCGGGATACCAGATGACCAGCGGCAGCGTGCGGTCCGCCCGCGCCAGCGCGCCTTTGGCAAGACTGCCGAGCGGATCGACCGCGTCCTTATCCACCACCGTCTTTTCGATGACGCCAACGCCGTCAGGGCCAAGCGCGGCAAGCGCGGGAGCGCCGATTTCGGGAATGCTGGGCGGCGAGGCGGCCTCAGCCGGGGCCGCAGCAACCGACGATGCGGTCAGCATCGCCGCAAATACCGACAGCGGCTTCAAGCGCGAATCGCCCGGGTAGCCGGGAAGCAGGCGCAAAATGGCCCGCAATCAGGGTGGAACATCGGGGTTTCCCGGTCATGCGCCGGGTTTGGCCTTGCCTCTCGCATGGCCCCTGTTACCGCATTTACCGCGCAGCGCGCTATCTTCTATTCGCATTTGCCTTTGCAATGGCTGCATTTGTTTCCAGTCCGGGGGGCGAGTATGCAGCGCGCGGGATCAACAAAGGGCCTGACGTGGCTGGAATGAGCAGTACTGCACCCAAGACCGAGACGTATGATCTGCTGATCGTCGGCGGCGGGATCAATGGCGCCGGGATTGCGCGCGATGCGGCCGGACGCGGGCTCTCGGTGCTGCTGGTGGAGCAGGAAGACCTTGCCAGCCACACCTCTTCGGCCAGCACCAAGCTGATCCACGGCGGGCTGCGCTATCTGGAATACTACGAGTTCCGCCTGGTGCGTGAGGCGCTGATCGAGCGCGAGCGGCTGCTGGGCATGGCGCCGCACATCATCTGGCCGCTGGCCTTCGTGTTGCCGCAAATGAACTCGCCGCGCCCGGCCTGGCTCGTGCGGCTGGGCCTGTTCCTTTACGACAACCTTGGCGGACGCAAGAAGCTGCCTGCCACGCGCACGGTCAATCTTGCCAGTTCGCCGCTGGGCAACGGGATGAAGCCGGGCGCCAGGACGGCGTTCGTCTATTCCGACTGCTGGGTGGAAGACAGCCGCCTCGTCGTGCTCAACGCCCGCGATGCGGCAGAGCGCGGGGCGCGGATCGAAACGCGCACCAAGTTGGTGGGAGCGGAGCGTGAAGGCGGCCTGTGGAAGGCGCAGATCGCGGGCGATGGCACCGCCCGCACGGTCATGGCGCGCGGCCTCGTCAATGCCGCCGGGCCATGGGTCGAAGACGTCCTCCAGCGCGCGGCCAGCGCCAGTCAGGACCGGGGCGTGCGCCTGATCAAGGGCAGCCACATCATCGTGCCCAAGCTCTATGAAGGCGATCACGCTTTCCTGCTGCAGAACCCCGACCGCCGCGTCGTCTTTGCGATCCCTTACGAGCATGATTTCACGCTGGTCGGCACGACCGACGAGCCGTGGGAAGGCCTGCCCGGCAAGGCGCAGATCTCGCCCGCAGAGACGGATTATTTGTGCGAGACGTTGCGGCGCTATTTCGCGCGGCAGATCCATCCGCAGGACGTGGTGTGGAGCTATGCCGGCATCCGCCCGCTCTATGACGACCACGCCGCCAGCGCCTCTGCCGTGACGCGCGATTATGTGCTCGATCTGGATGGCGGCGATGGCCCGGATGGCCAAAAACGGGCCCCGCTGCTCAGCGTGTTCGGCGGCAAGATCACGACCTATCGCAAGCTTGCGGAACATGCGCTCGAAAAGCTGGTGCCGTTCTTCGCAGGCGCCGCGGGAGACTGGACCGCCGGCGCAGACTTGCCCGGCGGCGACATTCCCGGAGATGATTTTGAACGGTTCGCAGGCCAGCTCAAGGCAGCGCACCCGGCCCTGCCGCCCGCGCTCGTCACGCGCCTGGCCCGCGCCTATGGCACCCGCGCCCGGGCCATCCTCGGCACGGCGCAAGATATGGACGCGCTGGGCACCGATTTCGGCGGCGGGCTGACGCAAGCCGAAGTCGATTACCTGGCGGATCAGGAGTGGGCGCGCAGCGCCGAAGATGTGCTCTACCGGCGCAGCAAGCTGGGGCTCCATGTGCCGCCCGGCACGGCAGAGGCGGTGGAGGCCTATCTCACCGCGCGGCAGCGCACGCAGGCAGCGCTCTGAGCGCGGTCTGACCAGCCCAGCGGTCCTGCGTCACTCGATGTAGCCGTGGCCATAGGTCTCATCGAAGCCTGCGGCTCCCAGATCGCGCGCTGAGCGGACGAGCGTTTCGATGCAGGCACTGCCCTGATTGCCCGCCGCGCGGCATCCGGCAAGGCGAGCGGCAATGCGCGGTGCAGCAAACGAGGTTCCGCTGAAGCGCGCAAAGCCGCCGCCCGGAGCAGCCGCGAGCACGCCCACGCCCTGCGCCGCCACGCCGATGTAGCGCCCCCGGTTGGCATAGCGATAGACCTTGAGCGCAGGGTCGACCGCCGTGACCGCCACCACGCCGGGCAGCGCGGCGGGGAAGACCGGCGCAGCGGCAGGCCCGCCATTCCCGGCAGCAGCCACGATGATCCGCCCCCGCGCGCCTGCAAGGCTGACCATCTTCTGCAGCAGGGTGTTGGGCGGCCCGGCAATGCTCATGTTGATGACCGGCGCATCCTTGCCGAGCAGCCATTCCATCGCCTCGACCAGCGCGTCGATCGAGGTGAAGGGCTTGGCAGCAGGCCCGCGAAAAATGTTGGCACTGTAGATCGTGGCTGCCCCGCGCGCTGCAAGCAGCGAGGCGACCGCGGTGCCATGCTGGGCAGATGCAGGGGCAGCAGCCGCAGCAGCAGCCTGATCACCGCCCCAGGCAACAACGCGCGCCTGCGCCAGCGCAGGATGCGGCGCGACGGCGGTGTCGATCATGCCAACGGCAAAGGCAGGCGCAGCCGCAGCAGGCAAAGCTGCCTTGCGCTCGCGCTTGGCTCGGCCCCGGCTGGCGAGGCCAAGGCCGTAGTAGTGATCATAGTCGATCACTGCTCCGGGTGCCGCGGCGCGCACTTCGCCAATGGCGATAGCAAGGCTGCGCCCGCGTGGCACGCCAAGCCTGACGACGTCCTCGCCCAGCGCCGCCAGCGCCTTGCGGCTGATCACGCGGTAGCCTGAGGCGGCCAGCTGGCGCTCGGCTGCGGCGGGAAGCGCAAAGGCAATCACTTCGCCCGCGCGCACGGGATTGCCGACCTCATCGCGGTCAGCCCCTTCGCTGCGGATGGCATCGGCCTGCCAGGCCGTGGCAGCGACGTTCTGCGCGGCGCCTGCGGCTGCCGTGCCCTCCCCGCTCTTGCTATCGTCTTCCTTGCTGTCATCGCTATCGGAATCGTCCGATTTGCTGTCGTCCTTTGCCATGTCTTCGGCATCGTCGGCAGCGTCTTCGGCGAGATCCTTGGCATCATCAGCGGCGTCTTCCTTCAGGTCATCCGCCTCACGCGCGGCATCGCTGGCGGTTTTCTCCAGCTCGCGGACCTCGCGGTCCTCGGCTTCCTTGACCTCGCGGACCTCGCGGTCCTCGGCTTCCTTGACCTCGCGGACCTCGTGGTCGTCGGCTTCCTTGACCTCGCGGACCTCGCGGTCCTCGGCTTCCTTGACCTCGCGAACTTCGCGGTCCTCAGCTTCCTTGACCTCGCGGACCTCGCGGTCTGCAACCTCCTTCACCTCGCGCACCTCTCTGGGCTCACGCACTTCTCGGGGTTCGCGCACCTCGCGCGGTTCGCGCACCTCTCGGGGTTCACGCACTTCCCTCGGCTCACGCACCTCGCGCGCCTCACGTTCCTGCGCCACGAGCGCAGGCTGGCAGCCAAACCAGATCGCGGCGACAAGCGCGATCCGTCCGCCTTTCGTGATCCAACACATGTTCATGCTGCGCGCCGCAAAGTCCCTTCTCAGCACACTAACGCCGCGCAAACGGCATTATTCCGCTCAAGTTGCTCCTTATGTCGCAATAAAATCGACTTGGCCAATCCAGACCAGCGGAATAAGCATCGCGAACTATCGTTGTGGTGGAGGACAATGAACCTGAACAGGTCTGGAGCAACCGGTTTGCAGCCGCGTATCATCGCGCTGCTGCCACGGCTGCGCCGGTTCTGCGAGGGGCTGGCGGGAAACCCGCACGATGGAGACGATCTGATGCAAGCCACCGTTGAACGCGCGCTTTCGCGGGCGCACCAGTTCGATGAGGACACCCGGCTCGACAGCTGGATGTATCGCATTGCACAGAACCTCCATATCGACCGGGGCCGCAGCCTGAAGCGGCGCGGCACCAGCGTCGATCTCGAACATGCCGAGGAACTGACCGGCGACGACGGGCGGCAGATTACCGAGGCCCGTTCCGATCTCGCCGCAGCCCAGGCCGTGCTGCAGGCCCTGCCCGAGGACCAGCGCGCCACGTTCTTGCTCGTCGTGGTGGAAGGCCTCAGCTACCGCGAGGCCGCCGATGCCATGGAAGTCCAGATCGGCACGGTGATGAGCCGCATCGCCCGCGCCCGGCAGCGCATCGCCGAGGAACTTTCGCTTGGCAAATGGCAGGAGGCCGCACGATGAGCGCTGTGACCGACGAACAGCTCGCCGCCTGGCTCGATGGCGCGCTCTCGCCCGCCGAGGCCGAAACCTTTGCGCAGGAACTCGAACGCGATCCGGCGCTGGCGGCGAAGGCCGAGGCGTGGCAGGCCAATGATCGCACGATGGCGCAAGTGTTCTTTGCCGCCGAACGTCCGATCGACGATGCACTGCTTGCCTGGCTCGGGCTGGCTGAAGCTCCGGCGGCGGTCCCTGTGCTGGCGCCGGTTGCCGCGAACGACAATCCGCGCCAGGCCCGCCTTGGCTGGTGGGCCGGCGGCTCGGCGCTGGCCGCCAGCTTCGCGGCGGCCATGTTCCTCACCCTGCGCCCGGCTGCACCGGCAGACGGCCTTTCTGAAGCGCTCGATCGCACGGCATCGCTGGCCTCGGCGCAGCTGACCGATGGACGCACGGTGACCCCGCTGCTCACCGTGCGCGCCGCAGACGGGCGCTGGTGCCGCGAGTTCCGCGAAGGCGATCAAACCGCCCTGGCCTGCCGCGGCGGGACGGGCCGCTGGTCGGTCGAAGCGCGAGGCAAAGGCTCAGCCGCAGGCGATAGCGGCGCAATTGCGGTTGCCAGCGGGGCCGATCCCGCTCCGCTCGAGGCAGCCTACCGGCAGCTCAAGGCTTCGGATCCAGTTGGCGCTGCCGACGAGCAGGCGCTCATCGCCAAGGGCTGGAAATAGCCAGAGCTATCAGGGCCGCCAGACCAGCGTGAGCCCGCCAATCGTCTCGGCGCTGCGCGCGGTAAAGCCGGTCCCGGCATAGGCCTGCAGGCGCACCTTGCGGCTGAGCCGGGCGCTGATCCAACCCGTTGCCTCGCTGATCGGCCCGCGCCGGGGAGTGGCGGACTGGAGCCAGTCGTAATCCGCGCCCACCGTGATCACCGAGCCGATCTGCTGGCTCACGCCCGCCCCGAAACCCCAGCCATCGCGAATGGCAAAGCGCGGCGTGCGGCCCAGAAAGCGGCGGCGCGCGCTGGCATAGAGCGTGGTGTTGCCGAAGCTGCCGACAAGGTCTGCCGCAAGCGTCACGTCGACCCGCCCCGTGCCGATCCCCCTGCGCGCCGAAGCTGTGGGCAGCTTCACGCGCGTGCGCGGCTCGAACGTCACGTTGTCTGTGATGGGCAGGCTATAGGCCAGCGTGACAGTGGTATCGCCCATACCGCTGCGGCGGCTGCGCGGTATCGGCGCGGCTGGCGGGGGGCCGCCAACACCGGAGCCGGAGTCGGAGTCGGAGCCGGAGCCGGAGCCGGAGCCCGAACCAGACCCCGTGCCGTCATCGTCATCGTCGTCATCATCACCGCCCGGTCCATCATCGGACCCGCCACCGGAGTTGTCGTCGCCGCCACCGGAATTGTCGTCACCGCCGCCGGAGTTATCATCACCGCCGCCGCCTGAATCATCGTCTCCGCCACCGCCGGAATCATCACCGCCGCCGCCAGAGTTGTCGTCGTCGTCTTCGTCCTCGAATTCAGGTTCGCTCGTCACGCCGCTGCCGCTGCTGCCACTTCCGCTGCTGCTGCTGCCCGAAGCGCCGCTGCCCGTGCCATCAAGCAAAGTGCCCGGCCCGCGGATGGAGACATAGGACGTGGTAACCCGCACACTGAAGCGCGAGCGGGTGTATTTGACGGAGACCGGCACGGTCGTGATCTCGGTGCGCTGGGTCTGGCCATAGCGGCCGTCGGTATAGGTGGCGCCCACACTCACGCTCACGCTATCTTTCGCCGGTGCTGCGGCCTCCTGCGCGCCCGCCGCGCCCGGCACTGCCAGAGCAAGCAGCGCCCATCCGGCCCTGCGCAAATCGCAGCCACGATCCCCCGTCATTCGAACATCCCCTCTTGCGCGCAGTTTTCCTTGCACGACCCTCACGCAAGAGCAAGCCACTGCCCCAACCGTTTCGGACCAAGGCCGATGTGCAGATCACGTGCGGCAATTCGCTGGCTTGATGGCGCAGTCTGGTTGCCACGGCGTGTTCTGCGCAAGGAGGGCTTCAGGGGGCGAAGAGCCTGCGGACGGCAGCATTGCACAGCGCCACGCAGCGCTCGCGCGGGGTGCGCTGATCGGAGAGGTAATGTTCGATCCAGAGCCCATCGAGTACCGCCGAAAGCAACGCGATGGCATCATCCGGCGCCAGCTCGCCGCCGCCAGCCGCAAGCCCGCCGGCGAGCCGCTGCAGCAGCGCGCGCTGGCGGTGGTTGAAGCTTTCCGAAACGGCTGCGAAATCAGCGCGGCTGCGGGCCTGCTGCCAGAACACCATCCACGCCCCGATGATGTCCGGCCCTGCCCAGTCATCCGAAAACACGGCCACGAAATAGCGGTGCAGCGCCTCGTGCGGATCGGCGGCATAGGGCAGCGCCGCCGCTTCGAGCTGCGCCAGCATGTCCTCGCACAGCTGTTCGTAGGTTTCGAGCAGCAGGTTATCGGGATTGCGGAAATAGTGCCGCAACAGGCCGTGGCTGACCCCGGCTTGGCGGCAAATCTCGCGGCCCGTTGTCCCTTTCGCGCCAAGCCGCGCAAGGCAACTGACTGTTGCCGCGACAAGGTCTGCCCGGCGCACCAGCGGTGAGGCGCGGCGGCGGCGCGGGGCCAGCTTCGAGGGAGCCAGTTGCGGCGCTGCAGAACTTGCCATGATCAAGCCGTGCGGCGGGCCGAGCGCTGACCCAGCACATAGACCGCCGTGCCGCTGCCCAGCAGCACCGCCGTGAGGCCGAAGATCTTGATCACGGCGAGCAGCTTGTCGGGCTCATCCGGCGCGGGAAACGCCGCCAGCACCAGCGCGGTGAGCGTCGTCGCAAGGCCGATGCAGGCAAACAGCGTAGAGGTTATCCGCCCGCCGGGCAGCCGGTTCACGCCCACATCGGTGGGCCGCCCCTGCAGGCGGATGACGGCAAGGAACACGAGCGCAAACGGCAGGAAGGCGGCGATGATTCCCATGCTGACGAGCACGTCATAGGCGCCCTTCACTCCCGTGCCAGCCTGCCCGAGGATGCATAGCACCGCGCCAAGCCCGCCCTGCACGAGGATCGCGACATATGGCGTACCCCACTTGGGATGGACCTTGGCGAAGACTGGCGGCAACAGCCGGTCGATGCCAACCGCAAAGGGAATGCGCGCCGCGCAGGATAGAAACCCGCTCGCCGCGCCCAGATTGCCGAGCGTGATAAGCAGTGCCAGCGGGATCACGATCCACGCTGCCCCCACTTTGCCCGCCGCCACGGCGCCCGCCTGCACCAGTCCTTGCAGCGTGTTGACCTCATGCGAAGGCATCGCCAGCAGCACCGCAAACGTGCCGATGATGTAGCACGAGACAATCACCACCCCCGCAATCGGCAGCGCGCGGGGGATCGTGCGGCGCGGGTCCCTGATCTCGCCGCTCATGAACGAGGCGGTTTCCGCGCCCGAAAGCGCAAAGGCAATCGCGGCCCACATGATCATGTGCTGGATATCGAACACCGGCACGAACGACTGCGCGGTGAATTCGGTGGCTGAGCCGAACTGCCACCACGCCATCGCGCCCAGCACGATCACGATCAGCGCAGGGCCCCACATGCCAACCGCGCCCAGATTGTGCAGCCAGCGCCCGAAGCGCAGCCCGAATATGTTGATCGCGGTGATGAACGCGAGGGCGATCAGCGCAAAGCTCATGAAGAAGGCCGGGCTTTCGCGCAGATGCAGCCAGCGCGTGCCGCCGATGTACAGCGCATTGCCCGCATCGAAATAGAGCACGCTGGGGAAATAGGGCAGGTTCGAGGTGAAGTAGCTCCATCCCGCCATGAAGCCGACGTAAGGCCCGAATGCCTCGCGCGTCCACACATAGAGCCCGCCCTCTTGCGGATAGCGCGAGGACAGCTCGACGATGGCCAGCACGAACGGCAGGTAGAAACCGAGCAGCGCGCCGACCCAGATCACGATCGAACTTGGCCCGAACGCCGCCGCCGTGGCAATCCAGCGCAAGCTGACCCCGGTCACGATGTAGAACATCGCAAGATCGGCAACGCCCATCACCTTCGCAGGATGAGGCGCGCCGCCAGCCATCAGCGCCGGCCCCGAGTTTTCAAACCCTGCTTTTTGGTGTCGCGCAGCACCTGCATCGCCGCGTTATGGCCGGGCGCGCCGGTCACCCCGCCGCCGGGATGTGCCCCTGCCCCGCACAGATAGAGCCCCTCCACCGGGGTGCGATACTGCGACCAGCGCGGCACCGGGCGCATCGAGAACAAGGCTCCGGGGTGCAAGTCGCCGTGGAAGATGTTGCCTTCGGTCAGCCCGTAGATCCGCTCCAGATCGAGCGGGGTGAGCATGACGCGGCCAAGGATCAGCTCGCGCAAGTTCGGCATGTGGCGGCTGATCTGGTCGATGATCGCATCTGCCAACGCCTCGCGCCGCTCGTCCCAAGTGCCCTCCTTGAGCTCATAAGGCACGTACTGGATGAAGCAGGTCAGCATGTGGTGGCCGGGCGGGCACAGGCTATCATCCACCAGACTGGGGATCACGCAATCGATCCACAGCTCCTCGGGCACTTCGCCGAAGCGGGCAATATCGGCGCAGCGCTGGGCGCCTTCCAGCGTGGGCGCAATGGTCAGCAGCGCACGCTCGAGCGCAGTTGCATCAGGGCTGCGGCCGATTACCGTTGGCTCGCCCGAAAGCGCGATGTTGAGCTTGGCCGCCGGGCCGCCCATCTTGATCGCGGCAATGTCGCGGCGGAATTCATCGGGCAGATCGGCCTTGGCCAGCAGCGCGAGGAACGTGCGCTTGGGATCGGCGTTGGACAGCACGACCTGCCCGCGCACCTGCCGCCCATCCAGCAGCGTCACGCCCGTCGCGCGGCCGCCGAACACATCGATGCTGCCAACCGGCGCGCTGGTTTCGATCACCGCGCCAAACTCGCGCGCCGCCGCCGCAATCGCGCCCGAAACCGCGCCCATGCCGCCCATCACATGGCCGTTGAAGCCCTGCACCGCCTTGTCGCCGCCTGCCAGCAAGTGGAACAGCAGACCCACTGCCGAGCCCGGCTCATAGGGGCCGCCATGCTTGCCATAGACATTGTTGGCCAGGATCATGCGCTTGGCAGCATCGGATTCGAAGTGCCGATCAAGGAATTCGCCGAGGCTGCCGGTGAGGAACTGCACCATCTCCCCAATCTCGGTGCCCCGGATGCGGCGGAAGCGGCGGATCAGGCGCAGCCCTTCGCGCAGGCGGTCCAGCCCGCGCGCGGCCAGATCGGGCGGAGATTCGAGGAAGAACGGCTGGAGATAGGCCGCCAGCGCCTTGAGCTTGCGGTCCACTTCCAGAAAGCTTTCCGCATCACGCGCGGAAAAACGAGCGATTTCCTGCGCGGTGCGCTCTGGGTCCGCCCACCAGCGGATGATCTCGGCTTCTCCGGCGTCATTCGGCCCGAGCGGCACAGTCAGGATCGGATCGCACGCCACCATGCGCAGGCCGTGGCGCCCGAGATCAAGGTCGCGGATCACCGTGGGCATCAGCATCGAGGCGATGTAGGACGTGAACGACACACGGTGGCCGGGAATGACCTCCTCGGTCACGCAGGCCCCGCCGACGATGGGCCGCGCTTCCAGAACGAGCACCGAACGCCCGGCTTTGGCGAGATAGGCCGCCGCCGTCAGGCCGTTATGCCCCGCGCCGACGACGATTGCGTCCCAGACCTTGCCCGTCACATCCATCGCGTTTGCCGTCTGGTCCCTGTCGCTTTCCTTCTGGATGAGTGCCGCAAGGCTGCTTATAAGGCAAGCGTCTAATAAGCGGGACGGAGCAGCGGCGATGAACGGCGACAAGTCATCTGGTGGCATGGAACAGTCGCTCGAAAGCACGGCCTACCGCACCGCAGAAGCCTATGCCCGCGACAAAGCCGCGATCTTCCACCGCCAATGGTTCTGCGCCGGACGCGAAGAGGACATGCCTGCGCCGGGCGACCACAAAGTCCTCGATATCGCGGGCGAAAGCGTGATCGTGGTGCGCGGCAAGGAAGGAGCGCTTCATGCGCACTACAACGTCTGCCGCCACCGCGGCGCGCGGATGTGCGATGCGCAAAGCGATGCGCGCTGGGGCGTCACGCTCGATGCCGGAGTGGTCGGCCGCACGATGATCCGCTGCCCCTATCACGGCTGGTCCTATGCCCTCGATGGCCGCCTGCTGGCAGCGCCGCAGCTTCAGGATGCGCCGGGCTTCGACAAGAGCGCGTTTTCACTCCATCCCGTCAGCGTGCGCACGTGGGGCGGCTTCGTGTTCCTGAACCTCTCGCCCGAAACCGCGCCCGATTTCGCTGCAGGCCTTGCCGAACCGGCGCGGCGGCTGGCCAACTATCCGCTGGCCGATCTCGTGACCGCGCAGACCATCCGCTATGAGGTAAACGCCAACTGGAAGCTGATCCTCGAAAACTACAACGAGTGCTATCACTGCCCCGGCGTCCACCCCGAACTCACCGCAATTGTCCCCGCGTTCAAGGTGCGCGGCGGAATCGACCTCGATTGGGAAGCGGGCATCCCGCACCGCGAAGGCGCGTTCACCTACACTTGGGATGGCACCACCACCCGCGCCCCCTTCCCCGGCCTCTCCGAAGAGGAAAAGGTGCGCCACAAGGGCGAGCTGATCTATCCCAACCTCATGCTCAGCGTCAGCTGCGATCACGCCGCCGCCTTCGTGCTCTGGCCCATGGCGGCAGACCGCACAGTGATCGAATGCCGCTTCCTGTTCCATCCGGATGAAGCGGCAAAGCCTGATTTCGATCCGGCAGACGCGGTGGATTTCTGGGATCTGGTCAACCGGCAGGATTGGGCGGTGTGCGAGCGAGTCCAGTCCGGCATTGCCGCACGCGTCCATACCTATGGCTATTATGCGCCGATCGAGGATCTCAGCCTCGATATCCGCCGCTATATCGAAAGCTGCGGGGAAGCCTGAACGCGCCTGCGCCGAAAGCCCTGCGCTGGCAAGGTGCCCATGCTGACAAGGTCTTTACCGTGAATCGCAACGTTAAGTTTGCATTTATGGCAGGGGCGGTTTTGCGCACAGGGCCGACTTAAGCGCATCGCAGCCAGCCGCGCCCTATCCGCGAGGACCAAGTGGTCAACCGGCAAGGCTAGTGCGTGAAACTTCAGGTGTTCCATGATCCCACTGGCGCGCGGGGCCGCCGGATGCGGCGCCTGTTGGCCGGGTTGCTCTTCGCCGCAGCGCTGTGCGCGGCACTGCTGATCTGGACCCTCGCCTCGCCAGAGAGGCGCCTGGCTCCGCAGCTTGCCCCGGTGGCAGGCGAGGCCCACTCTCGCGCAGCACCGCTGAGGCCGCCACCTGCCAGCGGCGCCGCGCGGGACTGGCTGCCCGCGCGGGCCGCCTCCCCGCAGCAAGCAACGCCCGCCGAAACGCTGGGCTTCTATATGCCGTGGGATGAGGCCAGCCGCCGCTCCTTGCGGGCCAACGCGGGCCAGCTTTCGTGGGTGGCTGCCGGCATGGTCTCGGTGCGCGGGCGCGATCATCGCTGGATCGAGGCAGAGGATGCCGCGCTCCAGCCGATCATGGCCGCCAACCCCCATGCGCGGCTGCTGCTGATGATCCAGAACGACAGCGAAACCGGCTGGGACGGCGCCAACATGGCGCGGCTGCTCGCCAGCGCGGACAAGCGCCAGACCCTGCTGGCCCAGCTGGCCAAGGCCATGGCGCGGCACAAGGCATCCGGCGCGTTCTTCGATATCGAAGACCTGCCGGCCTCTGCCCATGACGATTACCGCACACTGCTGGCCGAGGCCCGCACGCGCCTTCCCGCCATGCTCGGGCGGGCGGCGGTGCCGATCATGCTGGCGGCCCCCGTTGCCGATGAGGCGTGGGATCTGGCCGCCTATGCCCGCGCGGCTGATCGGGTCGTGCTGATGGCCTACGATGAACACTGGCAGTCGGGCGCACCGGGGCCCATCGCATCGCAGGCATGGTATGCGCGCGTGGTGGAAAGCGCGGTCGCGCGCACCGGAGCGGACCGGGCCATCGTCGCCATCGGCAGCTATGCCTTCGATTGGTCGAAGGATCGGGCGCTGGCCGATTCGATCACTGTGCCGCAGGCTTGGGCACGCGCGGCAGAGGCTGGCACCACGCCCCTGTTCGATCCGGCCAGCGGCAACACCGGTTTTGCCTATGTCGCAGCCGGTGTGCGCCATGAAGTCTGGATGCTCGATGCCCTCAGCGCGTGGAACCAGCTTCTCGCGGTGCGCCGGGTGCACCCGGCAGGCGTGGCGCTGTGGCGCCTTGGCAGTGAGGATCCCGGTTTCTGGTCCGCGCTTGCGGCCGCAAAAGCAGGCGCGCGCGCTCCGCTTGCGGCGCTGGAGCACCTGCCCGGCGGACAAGCCGTAGACCTGCGCGGTTCTGGCGAAGTTCTGCGCATGGGCGCAGCGGCGGCCAACGGCACGCGCCGCATCGGGGCTAGCAGCGATGGCCTCATTCGTTCCGCCGACTACACCGCGCTGCCCAGCGGCCACATCGTCGAGCGGGGCGGCAACGCCCCCCGCCAAGTAGCCTTGACGTTCGACGACGGGCCGGACCCGCGCTGGACGCCCCGGATCCTTGATGTGCTGCGCCAGCACAACGTGCCCGCAACGTTCTTCGTGACCGGGATGCATGTGCTCGATCAGCCAGCGCTGGTCAGACGGATCGTGGCGCAGGGCTCGGAACTGGCCAACCATTCAGCCACGCACGCCGATCTGAACCGCCTTCCCGATGCCGCCGTCGAGATGGAAATCAACCTGACCCAGCGGCTGGTCGAGACGTACACCGGCCGCTCGATGCACTTGTTCCGCGCGCCCTATCTGGGCGATGCGGACCCGGACACGGCAGCGGAACTGCGCGTTGCACAAATTGCGGCGAAGCTTGGCTACCTCACCGCCGGGCTCAATGTCGATCCGCTCGATTGGCAGACCACCGATCCGGCGACGATCACGGCGCGCACGCTTGCCCAGATCGAGGCAGGCACGGCCAGCAATGCGCGGCGGATCGTGCTGCTGCATGATTCCGGGGGTGACCGCAGCGCCACCGTGGCCGCCCTGCCCGCGATCATCCGCGAACTGCGCGCCCGGGGCTATCAGTTCGTCACCGTCTCTGCCCTTGCCGGATTGACCCGCGAGGAAGCGATGCCCGTGGTGGCGCGCGGCAACCCCGCCGAGGCAGGCGCGCAAGGCCTGCTGTTCGATGGGCTGCGCGCCGCGCGCAAGGGCCTTGTCTGGCTGTTCATGGCCGCGATTTCCCTCGGGCTGCTGCGCGTGCTGCTGCTGTCCGCGCTGGCAGTGTGGCAGACCCGCCGCATCGCACGGGGGCTGCACCGCGCAGACGCGCCCGCGCACCTCGTGCCGCGCTTCGTCTCAGTGTTGATCCCCGCCTTCAACGAGGAGCGCGTGATCGAAGCCTCGGTGCGCCGCGCCCTCGCCACGCAAGGGGTGCGCGTGGAGATCATCGTGATAGATGATGGCTCGTCCGACCGCACAAGCGCGATTGTTATGGAGGCGTTCGGCCATGATCCGCGCGTGCACCTCCTCACGCTCGAAAACGGCGGAAAGGCGCAGGCGCTCAATCAGGGGCTGGCGATAGCCAAAGGCGACGTGATCGTGGCGCTTGATGCCGACACGCGCTTCGAGCCGGACACCATAGCAAAGCTGGCGGCGTGGTTTGCCGATCCGGCCATCGGTGCGGTGGCGGGCAATGCGAAGATCGGCAACCGGGTCAATTGGCTCACCCGGTGGCAATCCCTGGAATACATCACCGCGCAGGCGCTGGAGCGGCGGGCGCTCGAAGCGCTGGGCGCCGTGACCGTCGTGCCGGGCGCCGTGGGCGCATGGCGCCGCGCGGCGCTGGATGCGGTGGGCGGCTATCCGTCGGACACGCTGGCCGAGGATCAGGATCTGACCATTGCCGTGCAGCGTGCCGGCTGGCGCGTTGCCTGCGAATACGACGCCATCGCTTGGACCGAGGCACCCGAAACCGTGCGCGCCCTGCTGCGCCAGCGCTATCGCTGGGCATTCGGCACCTTGCAGTGCCTGTGGAAGCATGCTCGCGTGATCGGCCGGGGGCAGCCTCGGGGCCTTGCCTGGTTCGGACTGCCGCAGGCCTGGCTGTTCCAGATCGGCCTCGGGCTGCTCTCGCCGCTGATCGACCTCGCCTTGCTGGCAGGTCTGGCTGATGCGGGCCTGCGCACCGTCAATCATGGCTGGGGCGTCATGGCGGAAGACCTGCCCCTGATGCTGGCGTTCTGGCTGGTCTTTTCGGCGGTGGAATGTGCCTGCGGAGCGCTGGCCTATCGCATCGATGGCCGGGAGGGCCGGCTACCCGTGCTGCGCATGCTGGCCATGCGCTTCGGCTATCGCCAGTTGCTCTATGCGGTCGTGGTCCATGCTGTCGCTTCCGCGTTGCACGGTGCCAAAGTGCGGTGGGGCGCGCAGGAGCGCAGCGGGAACTTCATGGCCCACCCGCAGGTCTCGCCTGCGCAGGCAGAACCCCACTTGAGCACCACGCCCTCCGCAAAGCCGGACGATGAAGGCCTGCCGCCCATCAAGGTTGCCGCCTGAGTCGCCGCCACAGGGCTTGCTGATAAAGGTGCATGAAACCCTTGTGCCGTGCCTGCATGAACCACGATTGCCGCAGATCCCAGCTCCGCATGGACGCCTCGACCAACGCGGTCTGCATATAGGCTCCGATGCTGGGGAACGGAGTCATCTCGCAGGCATAGAGCCTCCCGTCCGCACACATGAGGTCAACCCGGACGAAATCGATCGAGCTTGAAAGCGCTTCAGCGGCCTTCAGAGCCCGGTCAAAACACTCAGGCAGCGCGAAATCGGGCGGAAGCCAGTTCCTGCGGTACGCCGGATCCTGCTCGACGGCCCCAATGCGCCGGCCATCGGGCGCAAAGTAGGCCACGCGCTCATGCCGGGTCTTCTCTCCCGTGGTCGCCACCACAAACAGGACTTTCCCGCCGCAGCAGAAGAAGTTCAGATCCAGTATGTGTTCACGGTCCTTGCTGATGATCGCTTCGGCAAAGATCCTCTGATCGGTCTTCGGCCCGAATCTGCGCCCAAGGAGTTCGCGATAGGATTGCCGGAGCCACCCCTTCACGATCGCCTCAATCCTTGTCTTCTCCCAGTTATCATCATCAAGGAAGAGGTTTTTGGCGCAGCCGCGGCTGAGCTTTATCACGCTCTGCCGCGAAAGAATCTGCTTCCTGAAATCCGCCAGAGTGTCGGCGACCCAGAGCGTCGGGGCCAGTTCCAGTTCGGGCGCATGGCGGGCCATCCACGCTTTCGTCAGCAGCTTGTCGCCAAACATGGCGAACAGCGGATTGGCATCGAAGAACATCCGCCACATGCGTTTTTCACGAAACGATCGCGGCGCCGCCACATGCGGCATCTGCCGCAGCCTGAACGCAGCCCTGCCAAACTGGGCCGGGTGGCGAATGCACAGAAATCCGTTCACGATCAGAAGGATAATAGAATCCGTAATGGTCTGGATTTCTGGCACCAGCCGCTTCTATCGGCAGCTATGGCGCTGTCAAAGCAAACCCGGCCCGTTGTCTCCTGCGCCTTCCCGAAAGCCTTTACCCCAGCAGGCCCTTTACCCCAGCAGGCAGGGCAGCAATCTTCCGGGAAGGCGTGCGCCGCAGTGGTCAGAGCAGCAGGAAGTCCGTCGCCGCCAGCGCAATCGCGGTGTCGAACGTGGCGATCTTCACCGCAAGGTTCGCGCCGGTTCCATCCGCATCCCACGACAGCGTGCGGGTCGCGCTGTTGTAGATGAACTGCGCGGATGCACCCGCCGCCACGCTGCCAAGCGTGAAGTTCGCCCCGCCAAGGCTGCCAGCCGCCAGCCCGTAGTCGGCCGCCGTGAAGACGAGCTTGTCCACGCCAACGGCAAAATCGACCACACGGTCGAAGTTGGACGCAATCGCCGCGCCGAACTGGAAGCGGTCTGCTCCGTTGCCGCCGATCAGCGTGTCGTAGTTGGCGCCGCCGATCAGCACATCGTCGTTGTCGCCGCCCTCCAGCCGGTCGAGCCCAAGCCCGCCGTTCAGCACATCATTGCCCGCAAGGCCCGCCAGCGTGTTGTTACCGGTATTGCCGGTCAGGTTATCGGCCAACGCCGAGCCGGACAGGTTTTCGATGGCGATCAAGGTGTCGGTGCCCGCGCCGCCTGTGGCCTGCGCCCCGGCGATGGCAAGGCTCACCGTCACGCCTGTGGCCGCGCCAAGATAGGCTGCCGTATCGGTGTCGGCGCCCCCGTCGAGCGTGTCGTTGCCGTTTCCGCCGTTCAGCACGTCATTGCCCGCAAGACCCGCCAGGAGGTTGTTGCCTGCGCTCCCGCTCAGCGTATCGACAAAGCCCGAACCAGTCAGGTTCTCGATCCCGATCAGCGTGTCCGTCCCCGCGCCGCCCGTGATCTGGGCTCCGGCAAGGGCAAGACTCACCGTCACGCTGGCTCCGGCATTGGCATAGCTTGCCGTGTCGATGTCAGCGCCGCCATCCAGCGTGTCGTTGCCCGCCCCGCCGTTCAGCTCGTCATTGCCCGTAAGGCCCGCAAGCACGTTGTTGCCGGTATTGCCAGTCAGCGTGTCGGCCAGCGCGGAACCGGAAAGGTTCTCGATGGCGATCAACGTGTCCGTGCCCGCGCCGCCAGTGGCTTGTGCGCCAGCAATGGCGAGGCTCACCGCCACGCCGGTGGCAGCGCCGAGGTAGCTTGCCGTATCGATCTCGGTGCCGCCATCCAGCGTATCGTCACCGGCCCCGCCAATCAGCGTATCGTTGCCGCCAAGGCCGCTCAGAGTGTTGTTGCCGCTGTTTCCGGTCAGCGTGTTGACCTGACCGTTGCCGGTGGCGGTGATGTTGTCCGAACCGGTCAGTTCAAGCCGCTCGATGAACTGGCCCGCAAGGCTCCAGCTGGCCGAGGAGAGCACCCGGTCATCGCCTGCGCCCGATGCCTCGATCACCACATCGCTGCTGCTGTCGATGGTGTAGGTATCGTTGCCCAGCCCGCCTGCCAGCACATTGATCGATGCATTGCCGGTCAGATTGTCGGCCAGCGCAGAACCAGTCACGTTCTCGATCCCGCTCAGCGTATCGATCCCCGCGCCGATGGTGTCCTGCGCGGTGGTAAGGCCAAGATTGACCGTCACGCCCACCAGCGCCGCTGTGTAGCTCGCCGTGTCGGTGCCGTTGCTGCCATCCAGCTGGTCGTCACCGATCCCGCCCGTCAGCGTGTCATTGCCTTCGCCGCCGAGCAGACTGTCATTGCCCTCGCCGCCGTCGAGCGTGTCGTTGCCGTCTTCGCCGTAAAGCGCATCGTTCTCGGCGCCGCCGCTGAGCGTATCGAGCCCCGTGCCGCCATAGATGATATCGAGGCCAAGGCCGCCGTTCAGCGTGTCGTTGTCCCCGTCGCCGTAAAGCGTATCATCCCCGCCTTCGCCCGAGAGCGTGTCGTTGCCCACACCGCCGCGCACCTCGTCCGCCCCTTCGCCCGCCAGCACCACATCGGCGCCGGCATTGCCAAGGATCGCGTTGCCGATGGCCGAACCCGTCAGCGTATCGGCCAGATCCGAACCGGTCAGGTTCTCGAAGCCCGAGACCGTATCGATCCCCGCGCCGAGCGTGTTCTGCGCTGCGGCGATCGCGAGGCTGACCGTCACGCCGGAGCCGGAGCGCGCATAGCTCAAGGTATCAAGCCCATCGAGCGCGGCCAGCACATCGTCGCCCGCGCCGCCTTCCAGCACGTTGTCGCCGGCCGTCCCGGTCAGTGTGTCATTCTGCGCCGAACCGATGATCCCCTCGATCTCGATCAGCGTATCGGTGCCGACATTGCCGCCCAGCGCATAGACATTCGAAGGATCGGAAAGATTGATGACAAGGCCGACCGTGGAGGCGGAATAGTCCGCAATGTCGCGGCCGCCCTGCCCGTGCAGCGTGTCGTTGCCTTCGCCGCCTTCCAGCACGTCGTCACCTTCACCGCCATAGAGCCCGTCCAGCCCCGCGCCGCCCTTCAGCGTATCGGTGCCGCCCTCGCCCGAAAGCGTATCGTTGCCGTCGTCGCCGTTTACCGTATCGTTGCCTTCGCCCGCGTTGATATTGTCGTTGTCGGCCCCACCCGAGATCAGGTCGTTGCCCGCCTCGCCATAGATAGTGTCTGCGCCGAACTGGCCCTGCAGATTATCATCATCCGCGCCGCCCCAGATCGTGTCGGCATCGTCGCCGCCCTGGACCGTGTCATTGCCAGTGCCGCCATAGATCGTGTCGGTGCCAACATCGCCGGTGATGATATCGTTGCCAGCCTCGCCATAGATCAGGTCATTGCCCTGCCCGCCGGAGATGGTGTCTATTCCGTTGCCACCGAGGAGCGCATCATCGCCGCCATTGCCGCTGATGGTGTCGTTGCCATCCACCCCGTAATAGACATTGGCGCTGTCACTGCCGAAGAACACGTTGGCCTGGGCCGTACCCACAGTGCGGCGGAAGGGGTCTCCCAAGAAGTCCGTGATCTGCACATCTGCGATGGTGCCTGCGGCGAACTCGATGACGAGGTCTGCGCCGGTGAGGGTGAAGTCGCGGTCGAGATCCATGATCAGCACGGTCTTGGCCGTGGGGCCAGCGCCGATCCGGCTCCACCACACCTGGGTAAAGCCGGTGCCCAGATCACTGCCCGGCAGCGCCGCGCCGTCGAAGTACTGCGAGGCCGCAAGCTCACCGCGGAACACCATCGGCGTGCCGCTGGGGGTATAGGTGCCGTTATTGTAGTAATCGACATTGAGCACGAGCTTGTCGCCGTCAGCGCGGTTAAAGTCGGTGATCACGTGCGGTGCAGCAAAGCTGCCCACCGCATCATAGCCGCGGCCGAGATAGAACGTATCAGCCCCGGTTCCGCCGGTCGCGGTATCGCGGCTGTTGGCACTTACGCCAAGGCCGATGGCGTCATCGCCCGCGCCGCCATTCATCGTATTGATGCCGTCCGCGCCATTGATGTTGTCGTTGCCATCGCCGCCGTTCAGCGTGTCGTTGCCACCCTCGCCGCGCAGCGTGTCATTGCCGATCCCGCCATCAAGCGTGTCGACACCATTGCCGCCATAGAGGCCGTCATCGCCTTCACCGCCGTTGATGGTGTCATCGCCCTCCTCTCCGGAAAGCGAATCGTTGCCGCCCAGTCCGGTCAGGATGTCGTTGCCATAACCGCCGGCCATACTCCCGCCCAGCGTGCCCGCCGTCAGGTTGTCATTGCCGTCTTCGCCATAGATGTTGTCCGTCCCGGCACCGCCGATGATCGTATCATCACCCGTACCGCCACGGATATTGTCGCTGCCAGCATCGCCAAACAGCATGTCGTTGCCCGCATCGCCGTAAAGCTGGTCATCGTCATTGCCCCCGCGCAGAACATCCGCACCGTCACCGCCGTAAAGCTGGTCGTTGCCATTGCCCCCGCGCATGGTGTCGTTGCCGTCAAGGCCATAGGCAATGATGCTGCCCGCACTCGCCAGCAGGTTGTCGTTCCCCACCGTGCCGCGCCAGATCGGGAAGGTGTCGGTGAAATCTTCCTGCGTCAGCGTGGTGATGCCGTTGATGTAGGTGTAGATATCCAGCTCGGAAAACTGGCCATTATCGTCCACATCGACCCACAGCTCGACGCGGTTGTTCGCGGCGTCATGCTTCCACGAAACATCGGCAAAGCCATCGCCGACCAGATTCGCCGGAAGCTGGACACCCGATGCGCCGCCGCCGACCACGAAAGTGAAGTTGATCGGTGTCGCGTTGAACGCGATGCCCCGGCCATAGGCGTAGGACGGCAAATCGATCCTGTCGCCGCCGACCACGCCCGCACCCTCGAAATCGGTGATGACATCGATCGTGGAGGGGGAGGAATCCGAACGCGGGGTGTTATACGTGAATCTGAAGATGTCAGCGCCCAAGCCGCCGGTCAGCGTATCGGCATCGAGCCCGCCGATGATCTCGTCGTTGCCCGCGCCGCCCACCAGCACATCCTGCCCGCTGCCGCCGGTAATCGTGTCATTCCCGCTGCCGCCGGTGATGATATCCGCGCCCGCACCGCCGGTGATGACCAGGTTGGTGATCGCGGCTGCGCCGTTAAGGTGAAGGAAATCGGTCTGCGCCTGGCCGGAGGCGTTGATCGTGCCGACAAGCTGACCGGCAAAAGTCGCAGCATTCAGCGTGAGCCGCACTTGCCCGGTGCCGATCAGAAACTGCTCGATATTGGTGACCGTGGTCGCCCCGAACACCACATAGCTGGCATAGTTGCCCGAGATCGACAGGATATCGAATTCGGTGCCGCCGTTGATCTGATCCAGCGCGTTCAGATTGCCGATGACATTGATAAAGTCCGCACCGGCCCCGCCAGCGAC